>NZ_NOLK01000026.1:0-74562 GCF_002245985.1 Nostoc sp. 'Peltigera membranacea cyanobiont' 232 | reverse complement strand
AATTAAAAAAATATCCAATTTTGTAGGGTGCGTTAGCGACAGCGTAACGCACCGCCAGATATCTCGGTGCGTTACGGCTTTCGCCTAACACACCCTACTGTATATTTTATTTTTTGGAAGTCCCTTTCTTTGGAACACAGCCATTCTGTTCACCGTCTCTTATGATTGAACCGAAAACCCATTAGAGTAATTGATTGAAAATACACAATATTTTAATAAAGCTTAAAAGAGCATTATTATATTATTTCTAATGGTGTGAATTAAATTGTGGATTTAATTAACGATGCCTACTTGTTTATCTAGTGTTTCCGATCGCGAATCCCAGGCTAACTGGGTCAGTAAGCTAACCAAGTCTTATTATCAAGACGATCAGCAAGCTAAATTTATGCATTTACAAGCAGAAGTAGACTCTCTGTTGCAGCAGTTGGAAAACTTGAAGCACCAACGTTTAGCCGACACAGAGACTAGCCAAAAAGAATAAGTCAGTTTTGGAAATAGCGATGTCTACGACGGGCTATGACGCTCGAATACTCGCTAACGCTTCCCTATCGGCGTCGCCAGTGCCTCTTTAATTTAAATTTGAGTAAGGGGCGTGCTATTCAAAGCGCTGATTTTTCTCTGACCAGCGCCTCAAACTGTAGTTATGAGCATTTTCTACTAGCAAAGCTAAGGATTGCACGTCTGAAAGCCTGGCGATCGCAGAGAGTCTTTGTAAATCATTTCCTGTAAAATCAGTGTAAATGACTTGATTGCGATCGGACAAAATTATAGTCCGGTCACGGTGTTGCTCTGTATTTCCCCCCTGAATTTCCGGTGGAGACTGATTCAAAGATGCGATTGCTGCTGCTGAAATAGTCAGTATGATTTCTGGTTGAGCGTTATTTGTTAAATCAATCACTTGAACAGGCCAATCACCCAACTTTTGCTGCATCTGCTCAAAGCTAGGAATAGCACCACCCGGAACTTCACCAGATTGCTGTAAAGATTTCCACAGACTCGATAATATTACCTTCACCCCTTGGGGATTTTGTTGATACAGTTCTTGTAGGGTGATGGGAGATGGTTGTATCCATTCCAGTGCTGCATTTGTCAAGGCTAAAGGTTTGGGTTGGATAACATCGTTTTGATTCTCTGGAATTTTTGGCCCCACAGCTAATAGGCGCAAAACTTTACCCTGTAGTTGTACCGCTTTTATAGCCGCGATAGTAATTTTTTGTTCTCCATTTGGCAACCAGACTATAATCTGGATTTCCGGGTCAGAAGTGATTCCCAAAGTTTTCCAGAAAAATTTGGCAGTATCAGTTTTAGGTGGGTTCAAATTCTCAAAGGGGGAATTTAGCCAACTTTTACCGTCATTGAATGCACTTACCTCTACCTGATACCAAACTTGGTTATCCGTGAGTTTCAAGTCTGCTGGAGAATTGGGTTGCAGCCACTCGGTGCTAGTAACTTGAGTAATTGGTTGCACTGTACCGACAATTTCACTAGGGTGAGTAGAGGATATTTGCGATTTTGCATCCTCACCATTGAGTCTTGCTAACAGACCTTGAATATAGGCAAGATTATCTTTTGTAATTTTTGGTTGCGCTTTTAACCAGGAATTAGCATGTTCTTCTCCCTGCTGAACAGCTAAAGTCAGCGCAAACCAAGCTTGCACCTCTAGTCTATTTGGGTTCACCCGCAACGCCGCAGCAGTGCGATTCCATAATCGGTTCTTATCCGCTTTCAGTAGAGTAGCAATTTCTTGGACATTATGTGGTGACGCTTCAAACACCTGTAAAGCTTTCTCCCAGCGACCATCAATCAAGTTTGCTAGTACTTCTTGACTAGGACTTGCCCATTTTTTCTGGGCTTGGATTTTAGTAAGTTGGGAATGCAAACGAATCAAATCCATTTGCGCTTGCGCCGCCTGTGGAAAAACTCCTTTGTGCTGTTTCTTGATGAATTTCAACCATTCAAAGGCTGGTGTCCACAGTCCACTACGGGCAATTCCTAGGGCATTTTGGTATGCAGAATCCTTGAGGGCTGGTGATTTGAGGCTAATCGCCTCCAATTCAATTGGTTTGAGTAATAACTTCACAGGCTTGACTTGGTAAACCTGTAAATGCGGTTCTAAACCTACTGTTTCATCAACAACTAACTCTTTTGTCGCATCACCAGTTACCTGTTGCCATTTGGGTAATTGTCCGTTGGGACTTGTCCAAGACAACATTTGTATTAAATTGGTGCGTTCTGGATTGTAATATACAATGTTACCGTAAGCAATCGCACCAGTTCCTTGTTGGCGTTTACCCCTTAAATTAAACCAAACCCCTGGTGATGGTGTCCCACCGTCAAACCGTTGCACTTCAGTGAAAGGTAAGGGAACGCTGATATCTTGCAGTTCTAATGTTCCATCAAGTGAGGGAGAAATCACAAAGGATTCTTCTGGCCCAGTTACAGATAATTGAGTCGTTAGGTAGTAGTAATTTTCTGACTGAGATTTAAACTCTAACTCTTTTGAGCGCTCGTAAACCCTGAGTTCCACAAGCTTTTTACAATCAGATTGACAATTAGCACGCTGCTGCCAAACTGGCAGTAAAAAAGAGTCTTTCGCATCCTGACGTAGAGGTAGATTTTCCCCAAAGATTTGGTTTTTTTGACCCAAATCGAGTTGAATTTGTTTGAGGGTTTTGGGGCGTTCGTGCTTACCAAGAGGGATTTGGGCCCATGCAGGTAAAATTTTATTTAGCCAGCTTACCTGGTCTGGATTGAAGATGAAGAGAACACTAATCCAGGCAAAAGCCATAACTAGACTAGCACTACTCAACAGAATTGCGATCGCTAGCATTGACGACAACCAACTTCCCCCTTTTAGCTTTTTCTGGGGTTTTTTAGCGATGCGTTTCATCACACCTGCATGAGGTTTATTTTGTTTCGAGGTTTTTGGTATCGGCTTGCGTGGACGATTTGCCATAGATTGAGGATTGGAGATTGGGGATTAGATATTGGGAATTAGGGATTAGGGATTGAGAAAACTCTCTCCTAGTCACCAACCAGTCCCCAGTACCTAGTCCCCAGTCCCCAATACCCTGTTATACTCGTCCTTTCAGAAGTTGCCCAGAAAGATTTAAGTCTCATTTTCGACAAAATACGTAAATTTTCCCATGTGAATGTTAGACAACAGCGAATACACTCTTCACTTGAGTATGTGAAGAGTGTAAAAAGTTGAAAGGTAGACTTATTAGCCGCAGTTATCGCAAAACCTGGATGCTCGCATGGTTACTAATTGCGGGAGTAAATGGCGCTGCACAAAAAGTACTAGCACAAGAGTACACAGACACATTAACTACTCAAGCGCAGGAGAGTACAGATTTAAATTCTCCTCCCCTCTCCCCAATAAATCCGATGGCGCAAGTGACATCGGTTTCTCAACTCAAGGACGTACAACCCAACGATTGGGCATTCCAAGCATTACAGTCTTTGGTGGAACGCTATGGTTGTATAGCTGGCTATCCAGATAGTAGCTATCGCGGTAATCGCGCCTTAACTCGCTATGAATTTGCCGCCGGGATAAATGCTTGTTTAGATAGAGTCAACGAGTTAATCACTACAGCCACCAGCGATTTAGTCACCCGCGAAGATTTAGCAATATTACAAAAATTGCAGTCAGAATTTGCCCCGGAATTAGCAACTTTGCGGGGTCGTGTCGATAGTCTAGAAGCCAGAACTGGCGAAATTGAAGCTAACCAATTCTCAACAACAACCAAACTCAGTGGACTACTAATAGTCGGCATTCAAGGACGCACTAACAATCGTGGTGATGTTAATCCTAGAGATGGACAAAAAGATACAAATGATGCAGGAACAAACACTGATGTTATCTCCTTGGCGCAACTATATTTAACTAGTCAAATCACTCCTAGTAGTTACTTGTTTACAGGTCTTTTAGCTGGTAGAGGTACTAGTGCGCCAAGATTTACCAATAGTGTTTCTCGGAATGATGTTTTACTTGGCTACGAATTTCCTACAGAGAGCTTGATTGTAAGTGACCTTAATTTTCATTGGCTAGTGACAGATAAATTAGCAGTGATGGTGGGAACAGAAGGTGTAAGTATGCCGGCTGCTTTCCGAGGCCCAAATCGAGTAGAAAGTGCTGCAACAGGGCCATTATCTTATTTTGCCCAAAGAAACCCAATTTTAAATATGGGATACGGTCATGGCGGTATAGCTATTGATTGGCAATTTGCTAAACGCGCTAGTTTGCAGGCAATTTATACTGCTTATCAACCAGGAAACCCCGCTAAAGGTAGCGGTTTATTTGATGGAACCAGAACTACAGGTGTGCAATTGCTGCTGACACCAACCGATACTCTCGATTTAAGTTTGTATTACGTTAACAATTACTCTTCAGATGGTTGTTTACTAACCTTTGTTGGTGATGAATGCTTAACTGCGGTTAATACAACTACCGGGAAATCAGCACCATTACAAACCAACGCCGTAGGTGCGACTATAACTTGGCAAGTTTCTCCTCATCTGAGCGCAGGTGCATGGGGTGGTTATACTAAATCTTATATTCCTGGGCAATCAGGAAATGTGGAGACGACGAATTATATGGTGTTTCTGAATTTCCCTGATTTATTGAAGAAAGGAAATTTAGGCGGAATTTATGTCGGTCAACCTCCTAAAATCACCAGTAGCGACCTACCTGTAGGAAATAATGTCCCTGATTTTATTAATACCGGCTTAGGACGTGCAGGTGGACAACCAGGGACAACCACTCAAATTGAGGCATTTTATCGTTTCCAGCTAACAGATAACATCAGCATTACACCAGGAATAATTCATCTATTGCAACCTGGTAATACACCAGATAATGACTCAGTTACCATTGGCATTCTGCGGAGTGCTTTTAGTTTTTAATTTTGTTTGCAGATAGACATCATAGGACTGACAGCATTTTTCAGGTAGGATGACCAGTCGAGAAATTAAGCTTTTTGGTGATTTTTGCGTAAGTTATGGAGATATAAAAAAAGGTTTGGCGGTGAACCAAACCTCTATATAAATCCAGTGCATAACAACATCCCGAATTAATTTACTCATTATTATATTCATAGGGCATCTTCCTATAGGATGTGTGCAAATATCCTCAAACCTGATGGTCTATTTTTAGAGTATAATCGAATACCTAAAAAGGAAAACTTGCTGTAAGGTGATTTTTCCAGCAAGCAAAATAAAAGACGGGATGATTTATCCCGTCCAAATAGCTTGAAAGTGGCAATTCACCTTGGACTCTGCAAAAAACTATCAAAAATAAAACTTAATAGGTTGTAAGGCTAACAAATACAGCGCTTCCGGCTATTATGCAATACAGTTTTCCTCTTACCCCTCTCCTATCATAGCTTTCAGCTTTGAGGATGTACCTCATAGCCGCCGGAAGTGCTGTAATATAGGACTCATATTTGATTTTTGAACAAAATTAGGTATTGAAATTAGGTATTGTAGGGTGTGTTAGAACGAAGTTCGTAACGCACTAGCTCATATTATTTGTATTTCCGCTAATACATCACATGTTAATTGTAATGTGATGCCAAAAAATCAGCAATAAAAAAGACGGGGGTTAGCCCGTCTTCTGTATAATAAGTAAAAACATCTTGGTAATTTCTGCAATATATCAAAATCCTTTAATCACAATCTGCCAAATTGCCAAATACTTACCAATAAAACACGAATATTAATTTCTCTGTAATTGGGTATTTTTATAAGCTATAAATTTTACTCTCAGTATAAATTAATAGTTGCTTAAAGGGTAAGTAGATGGGCGTGAATAAATATAATATGTTCCGTCATTGCGAAGCATTACGATTGCTTCGCAGTGACATCTTATATTTAATTATGCCTAACTACTTATAATGATGAACCCTAACAAAAACATGCTTTTATATGGTTTTATATTATTAATCAATGTCACATAGGGCGTGCCAATTCGGGATATAAAAAAGCTGCGACCCCGATAGCGAAGCGTTAGCGAGTATTCGAGCGTCATAGCCCATTGTAGACATCGCACTATTCAATTGGATATACTTATGATTTCTCTAGATATAAAAAATTACTGACAACGAAGTTCATCATGAACCTAAGTATAGTTGATGACAAATTGCAGATAGAATTTACCTGTAAAGAGCAACTGCTAGCTGTTCGCTTGAATAAACTTTGGCAAATATCACTAGCCCATATTGAACAAGTTACAACAACCGAACCCCAAAGCAATTGGCGAGAATTGCGTGCCCCTGGTAGCTTTATTCCTGGAGTGGTTAAGGCTGGAACTTATTACACTAACCGAGGTAAAGAGTTTTGGTATGTGAATCGAGAGACAAATTATTTAACTATTCAATTGCGAGATGAATCCTATAAGCGGATTATCTTAACTATTGATAACAATGAGTCTTGGCAACAAAGACTTGCTCAAATAATTGCTGCATAGTTAGCTCATTCAAGTATCTACACTAAATCTTCCGGCATTGCATAAATGCGGGATGAGTTTCTGGTTGAAACCATTGAAAATTCGTTACAAATTGGGCGAAATCATCCCATGATTCAGCAACGCCAATCTTCCTTGCGAAATGCTACCGCGATTAAGGGAAGCAGCAGCCTATAATAGCCATTCCCAGTCTAAGACTGGGAACAAGGTAATCTATCACAGGTTTGTCTAGTCAGGCTTCTATTTTATTTACTGTTCTCTCTATTAACCACCAGCAACAGCAGGAACAATACTTACTTCATCGCCATCTTTTAAGGCTGTGTTAATACCATCTAAATAGCGAATATCTTCGCTATCGACGTAAAAATTTACAAACCGACGTAGCTTGCCTTCTTCATCGCATAACCTGGATTTAATACCAGGAAAGCTTTGTTCTAAGGAATCCAACAACTCAGCAATGGTGCTACCGTTGGATTCTAGACTAGCTTGATTATTAGTCAAATTCTGAAGAGTTGTAGGAACTAAAACTGTTACAGCCATAGAAGTATAAAATGAGGAGTCAAAAGTGAAGAATACAATTAAGAGTTAGGAGTTATGAATAAAAAACTCATAACTCATAACTCATAACTAAACGAGGACTTGTTGCCATTCCAAGCGATCCAGAGTCCGCGATCGCTCTAGGGCGCGTTCAAAACTATCAAGTTTAGCATCAATAGTCAAGGGTTCTCCAACGTAGCCTTGGATTGCTTCTTGGGTTTTCAAACCATTGCCGGTGATGTAAATCACGGTAGTTTCATCTGGATCAATTTTGCCAGCTTCTACCAGTTTTTTCAGCACGGCCACGGTTGTACCACCAGCCGTTTCTGTGAAGATGCCTTCGGTTTCTGCCAGCAACTTGATGCCATCAATAATTTCTGCATCATTGACTGATTCAATATTACCACCAGTTTTCTGGGCTAACTCTACAGCATAAATGCCGTCTGCGGGATTGCCGATCGCTAGCGATTTCGCAATTGTATTCGGTTTCACTGGCTTTATAAAGTCGCGTCCTTCTTTGAAGGCTTGAGCGATGGGCGAACAACCCTCAGCTTGAGCGCCACTGAAACGGACGCTCTTGTTTTCTACTAAACCAACTTCGATAAATTCTTGGAACCCTTTATAAATTTTGGTAAATAGCGAACCAGAAGCTAAAGGAGCAACCACATGATCGGGTAATTCCCAGCCTAGTTGTTCCGCAACTTCAAAACCTAGCGTCTTGGAACCTTCAGAGTAGTAAGGACGCAGGTTAATATTGACAAAACCCCAGCCATGTGTATTAGCAACTTCCGAACAAAGACGATTGACTTGATCGTAGTTGCCCTTGACGGCCATCAGCGTGGGACTGTAGATCAGACTACCGATAATTTTACCGGCTTCTAAATCTGCGGGGATGAACACACAGCAATCTAAACCGGCGTGAGCTGCGATCGCAGCTGTAGAATTTGCCAAGTTACCAGTGCTAGCGCAAGAAACAGTAGTGAAACCCAACTCTCGCGCCCTTGATAGAGCGACTGACACCACCCGATCCTTAAAGCTTAAGGTGGGCATATTAACGGCATCATTTTTTATATAAAGCTTATTTAGACCCAGGCGACGGGCAAGACGGTGGGAACGAACCAAGGGAGTCATACCCGTTCCCACATCTATAACATTGTCAGTTGCGACAGGCAAAAAGGGACGGTAGCGCCAAATTGAATTGGGCCCAGCTTGAATTGTTTCACGAGTGACAGTCAGACGCAGGGCGCTGTAGTCATACTTGACTTCTAAGGGGCCAAAACATGACTCACAAACATTACTGGCTTTGAGTTCATATTCCGCACCACATTCCTTACACTTTAAGGCTTGAAAGTAGGCAGTGCTGGTTTGGGTTAGGTTTTGGGTTTTGATTGCCTGAGTCATAAACTAGCTTTCCCTGTTTGTCTGTCGGCTGTCGCCTGATACTAACACGAGCAAAAATACCAGTCAAACATACCCGATAAAAATTGTCGGGTATGTTTGGTATTCAAAGGAATGATTCTTGTAAACCTTTGATACAAGCAATTCTTTTATTTGGTATTTACACTTATAAACGCGATGTTGCAAAAAATGACAATAGCTTTAATTCCTCAGTCTTAACACTGACTGATTGTATGAGTAAATTGCATTTTATTATGATTAATTTGCATCCAAATAAAGAACCATCCCATTTAAGCGATTTAGATCGGTTAGTTAACCTTCTATTTTTTTATCTAAATGACTCCACAGGGTTGTATGCATATATGGCAGCAAAGACTCAAAAGCATTTTCAGATATAAGTTTTAGTATTTTTAATACCCCGATCAAAACCCAAAAATTGCTATGTGTGTTGCCAAAATGAAGTTAATTTTTCAGCTTCGATTGCACTGATGCAGCGCCAGAGAAGTTACTTATTTATACGGAAGATTTTTTTTGCTGTAAAAGCTACATTGCTATTTACATTTAGATTCCAGAAAAAAACATAGTAACAAATTACACATATTTGCGATTATTAGCCTTGAGCCTCAAACATTAAGCGGAAAACAAGTAGGCAAATTATTTCTGCTTATTGCTGCAATGTAGTTTTTAAGGAGTGTCAATAATTTAACAGGTCAAATATACGCTCCCCGAAACCTTAATTTTTCGGGGAGATGTAGTCGGTAATTCTTTAAAGAATTGTCGAACTTTTTACTGTCTCAAAACCCAAGATTAAAAGCAAAGAAATAAACAACTTTTATGGTAAATCGAAATAAATCTATCACCAAGCAGCGTCAGCTCTACCAATCTCTAGTAGCAACAGCATTATTAACTGGTAGCTTTTTCCAATTTGTTGCACCTGTATTAGCTGATGGAACTACTGCGGGTACATCTATCAGTAACACCGCGACAGCGACCTACGAAGATCCTAACAGTCCAGGGACAACAATTAATGCCACTTCTAACACTGTAGTTGTCACCGTAGCAGAGGTTGCTGGTATTACCGTTACAGCATCTGGTGTAACAGATGCCACTACTAGCCCTACTAATACAACAGTTCAGGTTGGCGACCTACTAATCTACACCTACAATCTGACTAACGTAGGTAACGACCCGACCAAATTCCACATTCCTAACCAAGCGACAACAACTGGGCCGGGTACAGTTTCTGGCACACTACCAAATGGTGGTACAGCTAATAGCCTGCAATATAGCACCGACGGCGGTCAAACGTGGACAAACATCCCGCAAGGCGGCGTAGACACACCCTCGGTTCCAGTTGGTGGTA
The DNA here is from genome assembly GCF_002245985.1 of Nostoc sp. 'Peltigera membranacea cyanobiont' 232. NCBI lineage: Bacteria > Bacillati > Cyanobacteriota > Cyanophyceae > Nostocales > Nostocaceae > Nostoc > Nostoc sp. 'Peltigera membranacea cyanobiont' 232. The sequence goes on along the minus strand of NZ_NOLK01000026.1, from coordinate 64,801 downwards.
CTGTATTGGTGCGTGTACCGGTTACTGTCCAGAATGGCGCTCAAACCAACGACATAATCACCGTTACCCTTGGTAATACCCCTGGTGATGCTCAAAACCAACTGCGGAGTCCTGATGGTGGTGACGTGTTCACCGTAGATAATCCCGATGGTAGTGTTACTGGTGAGGTAACTGGCGCACCAGTTAACGGTACACGGGAAGCTAGCGCCACTGAGCAAATTAAGGTTGGTTTAACGCTGAAGACTTATGCTTTAGCTACCATTCTTAAGGTTCGCAGTGGCTATAACAATGGTGGGACAACTGCGATTACAGATGACAAGCTGACTTATGATTTGAGTTTGCGCGTTGAGTCTAACGATCCCACAGGGCAGGGAATTACGCCAGCAGCTTTGACAGGTACAAGCATCAATGTGAATGGTGTTGCTGGCAACTATATTTTAGTTTCCGATGCGATTCCTGCGGGTACAAATTTGGCAGTAGCACCAACTGCACCTCCTGGTTGGCAAACTGTTTATACTACTAGCCCAGTTACAACTAATGCTAATACAGCTAGTTGGACTACGACAGCACCAGCCTCTCTGGCCTCAGTTACTCGCGTTGGTTTTATCAATAATCCAGCGACTATTACTTCCATTGCTCCTGGTACAACGGTAAATGGCTTCTCAATTCAGCTAGCTGTTAAATCAACTGCAACTTCACCCTTAACCGTCGCTAATATCGCTCAATTATTTGGTCAAACACCTACCAACAATTTTCCAGTGTACGACGAATCAGGCGACCAAAATCCCAGTAACTACGACGGTTCCCCAGGTAGTATGACACCTCCTGCGGGTACTGATACCAATAATGATGGTATTCCCGATACTTTACCACCTGCTAGTGTTGATGATGGCTATATTAATACTCCAACATCTCCAGAAACTGGAACTGACACGGGTAATAACAACAGTGGTACTGGTACTGGTGGTGAGGCGAACGTCTTCACAGTGCAAGCACCTGTTGCTTCAGCATTACTCAACGGGCCGCTGAATGCCCCGGATGCCACTGGGCCATCAGGTCTGACCAACGATGACTTCACGAACAAATCTTCTCTCGTTCCTGCTGGTACAGCACCTGGTAGTACACTCGATCCTCAATCAGTTGGTTTCACAAACACAATTAAGAATAGTGGTACTGATGCAGGCTTATTGAAGATAGAACCAACGCCACCAGCAACTATAGGAGATTTGCCAAATGGTACGAAGGTAACTATTACCTATAATAGTCAGTCTGCTGTCTATACCTACAATAATGGAGTTTTCAGCACAACTGGTACAGCAATTACAATCCCCAACGTTGCTCCTGGTACAAGTATCAACTACGGTGTGGAAGTTGATTTACCTCCAGGCACGCAGTTATCTACTGATATTAACAGAGGCTTCCCAGTACCCATCACTGCTTCTATTGACAACTACACAACGGATACCAACGCTGACGGAATCAAGGATAGTGGGAACGATAATATCTTTGATTCATCCAACATTACTATCGATCGCGTTTACACTGGTTTCTTGAAACTGCTGAAAAAGTCACGAGTCTTACAAGGAACTGGGCCTGTAGTTCAGGGGAATGACGGTACATTCAGTATCGATCCGAAAAAGCCTGCACCGGGAAATATTATTGAGTATCAAATTCAGTACACAAATATTTCCGATCCTCAATCTGGAACCGGTAACGTGATTTTGAATGCCAACAAAGTTGTGATTATTGAAGATGGTACGCAAAGCCCCAACAACTGGGCACTAGACAACGATGCTAGTGGTCAAATTGATACTAGCAACATTGTTGGTTCAGCTAAGGATTCTGGAACTGCAACTATCCAGTTCTTCAGTGGTAATCCAGCTAATACCTCTGGCATCGACCAAACCGGAACTACAGTAAACGCAGATATTACCAAGTATGTAGATAGTGTAACTGGCGCGATCGCACCGGGTATTCAAAGAACATTTACCTTCCAACGCAAGGTGAACTAATTCGTTGGGAATGGGGAATAAGCGATCGCTGCAATTAGTTTACCTCACTCCCCAACCCTTAAACAGCAAGCAAATAGGAGAGTGACTATTTCTTGGCAAAAGCAGGGAAAGATAAGTCGACAATCAGCATTCTGAAAGTTTTTGAGGTTATTTGTATGAAGCGTGTTTCTCTTGCAGGTTTAGGAGCGTTTGCTCTCATTGCTACAGTTCCATTTATCGGTCAAATTCCAGGAATCGCAAATGGATGGCACTCAGACAGTGCTGTTGCTCAGAATATCAAAACTCAAGGGCAAATACAACTGCGTTTAGAAGTAGAAAAGCAAGTGGTAGCCCAAGATCGGCAGGGTAAGCAAAGCCAGAAATGGGAACCTTTGAAAGGTCAAGCTGTAGTGCGTCCAGGGGATGTGTTGCGATATACCTTGAGTGGCGAAAATAAGAGCGATCGCTCAGTGAAGAATTTGATTCTCAATCAACCTATTCCTAAAGGAATGGTCTACGTGCTGAAATCTGCAAATGTCCCCAATAATGCCAAAGTTATTTACAGCATTGATGGTGGACACAGCTTTGTTGAAAATCCCACTGTGAAAGTTACTGTTCCTGGCGGCAAAGTGGAAACCAAACCAGCACCAGCCATTGCTTACACCCATATCCGTTTGCAGATTCCGTTACTTGCAGCTAAGACAACGGTATCAGCGACTTATCAAACCCAAGTGCGCTAATTGGGTTGGGGATTGGGGAAGATTTTCTGGGAACGCTAATTGGGTGCTGTGGCCTCCGAAACGAGATTTACACCATTTAAAAATTCTGGATTTCCAGAAATAAATAAGTGCTTTTATTAACAACAAGCTTGACATTTCAGAGGAGATGTGTTTTGTGAGCCGTCTTCAAAACCAAAAGCAAATTACTTCTTGCAGTAGCTGGTGGCGACGGTTAACAGCTACTGTTCTTCTGGGAAGTTTTTTGCATACTATTACACCTATACCAGCGATCGCGCAGCAGACTAACAATCTAGCTGCATCTTTGCCATTAATAAATCAAGCTACTTATACTTATACAGACTCTGTTACTAATTATCAATATCAAGGAAGTTCTAGTCAGCTTAATGTTACTCCTAGCCGATTATTCGATCCATTAGGGCGGATTTTAGGTTGCGCTGGCACTATTTTATCTGACTATACAGGTTTTTCAGTTGGTGTATACGAACCTAACTCTAGCGACCCAACGGGCACAGAATTGGGCAGCTTGGTTTCTTTGACTCGAACAGAGTTACCCGATATTTCTAATAACAACGTTCCTGGTGGAAAATCGCCAAATACTGAGAATAGTAACCCTTACTTCGTTACGAATAACCCTGCGGGTGTCTACAATTTCCTACTCGATCCGAATAAGGGTCAAATCGATCCAGGTAGAATTTACATTTTTGTAGTTAATCCACCACCAAATTCTATCTACAAACAACGGCGAATCAAGATTGAAATCCTTGGTAGTACTGGCACACAAGGTAATCAGGTCGTGCGATATGTTGCTACTTCTCTGGATGGTCAACCAATAAGTAGCACAGGTGAAACCAGGGTAGAGCAAACAGTTGTTTTAGTTCCGAATGCAGAGGTTGTGGGACTAAATTTATTAGCCTTTGAATTCACCACAAATTTGTGCCAAGCCAATCAGTTGCAGATTATCAAAACAGGCGATCGCGCTGCTGCTGAACCTGGAGATACGGTAATCTACCGCCTGTCGGTAAAAAATCTCGCTGATGCTGGTTTGAATAATATATTTATCACCGACAGCCTACCTTTAGGATTCCAATTTTTACCTAAATCTGTGCGGGGAGAGTTGGATGGTCAAGTAGTTACTCTCACCTCAGAACGCAATGGGAACACGGTGATTTTCAGGACAGACGTAACGATTCCCACTGATAAAGTCTTGAATATTGCCTATGCCGCTCAACTAACAGCTGATTCTCTGCGCGGTAATGGTCGTAATAGTGCGATCGTCAATGGTCAACGAGCTGATAACCGTTTTAGCACCAAGGATGGCCCTGCAACCCATCAATTGAAAATTCGTTCAGGAATCGTCTCTGACTGTGGCACAATTATCGGTCGCGTCTTTGTTGATAAAAACTTTGATGGCGAACAACAGCGTGGTGAGCCTGGAATCCCCAATGCAGTGATTTTTCTAGAGGACGGAAACCGCATCACTACAGATCCGAATGGTTTGTTCTCCTTAGCTAATGCCTTACCTGGATACCACACAGGTGTACTAGACCTCAGCAGTGTACCCGGTTACGCCCTAGCTCACAACGAAAAATTCCGCGAACGCAATAGCCAATCCCGCTTGGTGCATTTAGAACCTGGTGGTTTGGTACGCATGAACTTCGCAGTTACCCCCACATTCCAGGAGCCAGTCAAGAAATGAAACCCAGACTGCACTGTGCAACTAGATTTAACCTGAAGATGATGGGGGTAATGCCAGTAATATCTCTCAGCCTGGTTTTGTATCCTGCCATAGTCAAAGCAGAACCAGCCAATGAAAACCTCTTTTTCCCTTCGCAAGCAGACAAGGGTATAGAACAGAATAAAGTTGCTGAAAAAAGCATAGACTCAAATTCTCCTCATCTGTTGGGAAGTTCCGAGCAGCAGTTTCTACCTCTTGAAACGGAAATACAACCATTTCAACCAGCAACTTCTGTTGATTTAGCCAGAGAAGATAAGAAGGACGAAGGCCAAAACAGTGAGAGACAGTTGCAAAGTTCTCCAACGGAAATACAAGCATTTCAACCAGCAACTTCTGTTACTTTACCTAGAGGCTTACGCAAAATAGCCGGAATAGTTGAAGCCAAAGAGAAAATTCCCCCTCCCTCCATTTCTGGAGCAATCAAAATCCTGACTCCAACGGCTGAGAGTGTTGTAGATGTACAAGCTACTACAGTAATTTTGCAATTCCCTGCTGGTAGTCAAGTGGAATTGCGGGTAAATAGCGTGTTGGTAGACTCTTCCTTAGTAGGACGGACGGAAACTGAGGCCAATACTAACTTGGTAACGCAGACATGGTATGGTGTCTCCTTAAAGGAAGGGAATAACACCATCTCTGCACAAGCAGTTGGAGGAACAGAACCCCCGGTAACAGTGCAAGTTGCAGTCCGAGGAGCGGCACAGCAATTAACCTTAGAAACAGTTGAGTCCCGTATCCCTGCGGATGGACGTTCTACAGCCACAATCAGGGGTCAACTCATTGATGCAAATGGCAATCGCTCTAATCGTGATGCTGTTGTCACTTTGATCCCTACTGCTGGGGAGTTGGTTGGGAAAGACTTCAAACCCGATGAACCCGGATTTCAAGTTGAGGCGAAAGGGGGGCAATTTACTGCGATTTTACGATCGCAATTAAAAGCCCAAACTGTGACAATTCGGGCGATTGCTAATGATTTAGAAGCCTTTACCCAACTGCAATTTGAAACTGCACTGCGTCCCAGTTTGGTAACAGGGGTGATAGATTTACGTTTGGGCGCGAGAGGGACAGATTATTACGGCAGTTTTCGTGATTTTCTCCCTCCTGACAAAGATAACGGCACGCGATTAGATTTCCATTCAGCGATATTTGCCACTGGTGCGATCGGGGAATGGTTGTTTACAGGTGCATACAACAGTTCTCGTAATCTGAATGAAGATTGCAACTGCGATAATCGTCTGTTTAGAACTTACCAATCCAGCGAGCAAAACTATCCTGTCTACGGCGATAGCTCGAAAGTTGATGTAGTCGCTCCTTCTATTGACAGTGTATTTTTGCGTTTTGAGCGTTCAAATGGTATCCCCGGCTCCGATCCTGATTATGCCATGTGGGGTGACTACAACACAGAAGAGTTTGCAAGGCGATCGCAGCAATTTACTTCTATCACCCGTCAACTCCACGGCTTTAAAGCTAACTACAACTTAGGAAACTTACAAATTTCCGGCTTCTATGGCAACAACTTAGAGGGATTTCAACGGGATACCATTGCTCCCGATGGTACTAGTGGTTATTACTTCCTCTCTCGCAGAATATTACAAGCAGGTAGTGAAAATGTCTTTATCGAGTTAGAAGAACTAAATCGCCCTGGAACTGTACTAGAACGCAAACAGCTTAACCGAGGCCCAGACTACGAAATCGACTACGATCGCGGTACTTTATTATTCCGCGAACCGATTCTTCGTACAGATATCGATCAAACTGGACAAGTATTGGTACGCCGGATTGTTGGTACTTATCAATACGACGACCAAAACTCTGATAGCAATATCTTTGCCGGTCGTCTGCAATATAACCTTTCGCGCAAGCTGAATCAAGAAAGTTGGATAGGAGCAACTTACCTCCAAGAAAATCATGGGGTGCGTGATTTTCAACTCTACGGTGCAGATGCGCTGATAGCTTTGGGTGACAAAGGCAAGTTAATCGCAGAATATGCCCATTCCATGAATGATTCTGATGTTGTGGGAAAAGTTAGTGGTGATGCGTACCGATTGGAAGCTGAGGGAGAAATTGCCAATGGGATTCAAGGTCGAGCCTATTATCGCTTTGCTGATACAGGTTTTGTCAATAATGCCACTATTAGCTTTGTCCCAGGACAAACCCGTTATGGGGCGCAGGTTACAGCTAGACTCACCTCAAGTACCAATGTCAGGGCGCAATATGACCATGAAGACAATTTTGGGATTGCTCCCCAACCCCTAGACACCTTTGAAGAACTGTTTGCACCCCGTTCTGAAGCTATACCTGGGAGCCAAGTTGATAATTCTCTGACGACGATATCGGCTGGGATTCAACAACGTTTGGGTAGCGCTACTTTGGATGTGGATTGGATTCATCGTCGTCGGGAAGACCGAATCGCTGACAGCGCCTTAAGTAGTAATTCCGATCAACTGCGATCGCGTTTTACTGTTCCCATCGCTAAGAACCTGACTTTCCAAGCTCAAAATGAACTCAGTTTATCTTCCCAAAAAGATACAGTTTACCCAGACCGTACCATCTTAGGGTTGAATTGGGCAGTAATTCCTGGTGTCAGTGTCAGTCTGGCTCAACAGTTTTACACTAGCGGTCAATTTTCGGGTAATTCCATCACCAGCTTAAGTGTCAATGGCGAACACAAAATTGGAACCGATACTACCTTGACTGGTCGTTACTCAATTTTAGGTGGTGCTAATGAACTGACTACCCAAGGAGCAATAGGTTTAAATAACCGCTGGACTATTGCTTCGGGATTGCGGCTGAATTTAGCTTACGAACACATATTTGGCAACTTCTTCGGCCGAACTGCGGCGGGTCAACAATATGCCCAACCCTATGCCTTTGGTCAATCAGCATCTGCGATCGGATTTGAAGGTGGAGATAGTTATAGCGTTGGGCTAGAATACTCTGATAATCCCCAGTTTCAAGCCAGCGCTCGGTATGAACATCGCACTTCTTCTGGTGGTAGCAATACAGTAATTACCGCAGGTGCTACAGGTAAAATTTCTCCGGCTCTCACAGCTTTGGTACGCTATCAACAGGCAAACTCTTCCAATCAAAAGCTGTCAGGATTGGGAGATACCGCTAACCTGAAGTTGGGTTTAGCTTACCGCGACCCCAATAGCGATAAATTTAATGCTTTATTGCGTTATGAATATCGCCAAAATCCGGCGATTATCCCTGACACTATCCTGTTAGGCAGTGGTACAGGTTCCCAAGACCATACCTTTGCCTTAGAAGCTATTTACGCTCCTAACTGGCAATGGGAATTTTATGGTAAGTATGCTTTGCGTAACAGTACTTCTTATTTGGCTAACGATTTAGCTGGTACAAGTACGGTTAATCTGGGGCAATTACGAGCTACCTATCGTTTGGGATATAGCTGGGATTTAGTTGGTGAGGCTCGTTGGATTGGCCAATCTAACTACAGTGAGACAGGTTTTGTGGTAGAAACAGGCTATTACCTCACTCCTAATTTGCGCCTTTCTGCTGGATATGTTTTTGGGAAAGTTGATGACCGGGATTTTTCCGGGACACGTTCCGCAGGTGGGGCATATTTGGGTTTCACGGTTAAACTGGATGAATTGTTTGAGGGCTTTGGACAACAAAAGCCGGTGCCACGTCAGCAACCAGAATCCACGGTGCAAAGCCTGATAAAGAAATTACGACAGTGAAATTTTGCTTCTCTTGGCAAATTACAAGAAAGGCAGAGGGCAGGAGGCAGAAGGCAGAAGGAAAGGAGTATTAATAAAAACTTTAGTTCTGGGTCTAAAGCCCAGTTTAAAAAAAGAATTGTATCGATAGCGCAGCGTTAGCGAGTCATCGAGCGTCGACGCGTAGCGCGAGATACAAAGCGTCATTGCTTCAATCCCACGTTTTTAAACGTGGGTTCCCTTCAGCATAGCTGCCTTCGTACTTCTGCCTTCTGAATGTCTTTTGATTTTTCTTTTTCCAGAGTGATAAAAGAGCGGTAGTCTCAGGATTAAACTGGCATGACTTCTCGCACTTCAACTGGTTCACCTGTCAAGCTAAAAGGGCGAACTTCGGTAATTTTTACTTTTACTAACTGCCCTTTCAATTCTTTAATGTCACCACTGAAAAATGCCAACCGATTACCATCAGTGCGTCCCATAACCTGGGTTTGATCTTTGGGGTTTTGGTCTTCTACTAAAACGGATTCGATGCGTCCAAAGTAACGTTGCGATCGCTCTGCTACTTTCAAGTTTCCCAAATGATTGAGGCGTTGGAGGCGATCGCTTTTTATTTCTTCACTTAGTTGATTGTTCCACAAAGCGGCTGGTGTCCCTGGACGCGGCGAATATGCTGCTGTATTCAACATATCAAAACCAATATCTTCCACCAGTTTCAGGGTATTTTCAAACTGTGCTTCTGTCTCCCCAGGAAAACCAACAATCGCATCAGCACTAATTGAGGCATCTGGCATATACCGCCGAATGGTATCAATGATGCGGCGATATTTCTCATGGGTATAACCCCGCGACATCGCCTTTAAAAGTTCATTATCCCCAGATTGAAAGGGAATGTGGAAGTGTTTGCAAACTTTGGGCAACTCAGCACAAGCCTTAATCAATCTCTCTGTAAAATAACGGGGGTGGCTAGTAGCAAATCTTAATCTTTCAATCCCTGGCACATCATGGACGTAATAAAGTAAATCTGTGAAGTTGTGCAGATGCCGACCTTCTGACGTTGTTCCTGGCAAATCTCTGCCGTAAGCATCAATATTTTGACCGAGTAGAGTAATTTCCTTGTAACCTTGCCGTCCTAATTCTGACATTTCAGCGCGTATGGCTGACGGTATGCGAGATTGTTCGACACCTCGTACATTGGGAACCACGCAGTAGGTGCAGCGTTCGTTACAGCCATAAATTACATTTACCCAAGCTGTTACCTTACTATCCCGTCGCGGTTGGGTGATATCTTCAATAATGTGAACCGACTCGGTTGCTACCACTTGGTTGCCATTAAACACCGATTCCAGCAAATCTTTAAGGCGGTTAGCATGTTGTGGCCCCATTACCAAATCTAATTCTGGAACTCGTCGCAACAGCGCTTCGCCTTCTTGCTGGGCAACACAACCAGCAACAATCAGTGTTAAATCAGGTTGCTCATGCTTACGCTTCGCCTGTCTGCCAAGATAGGAATATACCTTTTGCTCGGCATTATCTCGAATTGTGCAGGTATTGTAGAGAATCACATCTGCATTATTTGGGTCTTCAGACCATTCAAAGCCCATATCTTCCAAAACGCCAGCCATGCGCTCTGAGTCAGCTTTATTCATCTGACAACCGAAAGTAGTGATGTGGTAGTGGCGTTTAGAAGTGGTCATGGTCAATTCTGCTTAATTAGCTAATGTATATAAGGTTTATTTCTATTCTATAACGCTCTTAGGAGGATGTTTTAAAAGTCCTTGTCGGTATCAAAACGTGGCAACCAGTGACTCAGACACGCGTTAAGAGAAGGCAAAATGGCGGCGATATTCTCACAAAAGACTTGCAGATGTCATTAGACATCTCCGAAAATAGTCAAAGCCTTTGTGTGGCTAGAATGTAGTCCTTAACCGCTTTGCCTCTTGAGGATTCTTCTCAATGTAATTCAGTATCTCACTCATACTTTAGTGTCAAAAAACTTCCCGTGATGTTCTTTTACCACAAAATATACTATTTTGGATATGTCTAATGGGTTCTATAATGCAAGCGTTACAGACCTCTTTTGATCGCAATGACACGAGTGCAACTTGTTTATCCAAAAATTCCAGATAGCAAAAATTGTCCTTGGGAACGCTGCATAGCTTTTGAGAAATATGATGGTACAAATCTTCACTGGGTTTGGGAATTGGAACTTGGGTGGTATGCCTTTGGTACGCGTCGGGATCGGTTTGATTTAGATGATATGGGAATTGCACAATTTAACAAAGCGCATCCAGGTTTAGAAGAAGCTCCTGAGATTTTTAACAGAGACTTTGCTAATCCTTTACAAAGAGTATTTCAAGAAAATTTAAATTATCACTATCCAGAAATTACCGTATTTACAGAGTTTTTTGGGACTAACTCCTTTGCAGGGATGCATCGAAAGGATGACCCAAAACAACTGATTCTCTTTGATGTACAAACTGAGAAATGTATTATTGCTTCCGAACGATTTATCCGAGATTTTAATTACCTAAACATCGCACAGGTTGTTTATCGCGGTAAGCTAACAGGTCAATTTATTGATGATATTCGAGAAGGAAAATATGGTGTATCAGAAGGTGTTATTTGTAAAGGAGGTGGCAGCGATAGTAATAACGGATGGATGGTGAAAATTAAAACACATGCTTATATGAAAAAATTACAGCAAGCTTTTAAGGATGATTGGAAGACATATTGGGAATAAAGCAAATTGCACTATCCATTTTCCCTATTCGTACAAAGGTGAATTTCTATTGCTTCCGTCCGTATGCATAAAATTTCTTCTTTCCCCCTGCTCCTCTGCACCCAAGAGGCTCAATAATTTTCCTTATCAAGCGTGCCATTCGGTTCAGAGTCAATTTCACAATCTTAATTTATGTAAAAAATTTTTACTGCGGAACCGAATGCCGTGTTTTAGCCTAGTCATCGCCCACAACTCACACAGCCAAATCGTGGGCTTGTAGCAATCGGCTCGATATGCGATCGCAATTGGTGTCGATTCGCTTCCCAAGATTATCGCCGCAGTTTCGAGTGCCTGGGTATTGTTCATCGCGCTGGCGAGATTCTTCAATGCCATGCCCATGAGTCGTAAGCATTCTTGGGCATTTTCTTTAGGAGGTTCCTGGGTTAGCGATCGCAAAAAGGGGATGCTCTCAGTTGAGCGATCGCTAAATGGTATAGTTGCAAATAGGAAGTCAATCCCATCATTTTAGCAGTTAATTTTTTTCGTTCTTTATTTCTGCTAAAATCTTGTCAAGTCTATCGTTTGCGTCCTTAGCAAGTTGAATACAACGTACACTTGAAACCAAACCTCCAGCAGCAGCAATAGTTCCTTCTGGAATTTTATTTGACAAAATTAGCCCAGCGCCTACAAAGCCAATAAAGAAAGATACTGTGGTGGCAATCAAGGACAGATTAAAACTGTAACGTGCTTGGCGCAAGCGTTCTTGGGTAATGAACAGTTCGATTGTGGAATGAGAACTAGGAGTTGGTTCGTTATTCATGGATTATGCAGAGGATTTAAATTTCATACTTCCGATCCGTTTGGTTTCATCAACCGCACCCTCAATATTCAGCATCTGGCAATACATAACTTGGCTACGACCTTAAAATCTTAAGATTCAATACTTCTGCTTCTAGTTCATAGTAATGCCAATCAAACTAAGATAGTTTCGGCATCCTAGTGTATTGCAATACATTTCAGTCAAAGTCAAGTATATTGTAGGTTGGATAGAGCGAAGTGCAAAACACTAAGCTTCGCATAGGTGGAATTTTATTGCTCAATTCAACCTACATGGATATTGATTTTTAGCCTTAACTGAACGGTATTGAATCATTAGCCATCTATGAGATGCCGATCAATTTATTTTTTTAGTAAAGACTCAATAATTATGGCGGTGGCAAACAAACATATTAGAATAATAGTCAATTTTGCCAACAAGTCTGCAATCACAGGTAACAGCATTTGAGTCACACCCCCTAATCCCAAAATACTAGAAATAACAAAGGTAATCGCCAAGCCAAATACAAACAGTAGCAGGTATTTTAAAAATCTTGAAGCTAACCGAAATAAGAAGTTATTTTTGTTTTCTTGTTGAGTTTTCATAGTTATGCTCTCCAAAAATTTGCTAACTTTTTCTATCAATCAATTACCCCTTAAAATATAAGGCAGGAAAAGTTAGATAAACTTTTCCTGCCTTGTAAAAATCACATTTATCATGGCTAGGGGTTGCACATTTTCGACTGTATTTTCTTCGTATTGCTATTGGTTAGTCGTCACAACTATACCTAAGCTTTACTTATTTTTGAGAAGAATATCTAATTATTCAGTTGTTTGCTGATACTTATTCAATTGTGTTAGAATTTGGAATTCACTTGTAGAGTAATTCGATTTCTTCTCGTCCATCAACCACTTCTGTAAATCCTCGTTATTGATGACATATCGATAGTGGGTAGAACCCATGATAGTCACCACAATTTGACCACGCTTAATTCGTTCGCTTTTTATTTCTATGTGACCGAATCCAGTCTCATGCCAACAAGTAAGAAGAATTACCAGCAGCCGAGTTACAATTCTGTCAACTTCATTCGCTTCGCTAGTTTCTCTGGGCATAGTTACGCAACCTTATGCTATACCAGTGCTAGACTCTCAGTTAAAAATTACAAATGTGTCAACCGTTCAATTGCTAAAAAGAAAGGTGTCACCTTTGCGAACAAGAATCTACCAGGGGATTTGCTTACATGATTGAGTGGGCAGTTTTTAATTGTGTTTTTTCAGGAACCAACTGTCGTAATCTGTGACAACTGCCTCATGTATAGAACTATCTCATACCGATCCGATTACTGTCAAGCAGTTAAGTGAGAAATTTTATTTGTATGGCTATAGTCAAATACGCGAGCAGAGTGTATATTGCTCAAAGCTTTTTGGTTAAAGGCTTTGAGCAATCAGCACGTTACTATATTCCACATTCCCCATCAATTGAGGATCTCAAAAAATCAAGATTTCCGTACAAGTGACAAGTGTCACAAAAGCTTTTAGATTGTAAGCTATTCTTAGTCACTAAATCGGATGTTAGGTGGAAAGCCGCCAAACGATATGAATCAACAACAGTTGAATGAAACCTTCGATAAACTAACGCCACGTCGCCAAGAGGTGTTGCGTTTAGTTTTGGCTGGGGAGTTAGACGAAGCGATCGCTCAAGTTCTGATTATTCAGCCAGCGACAGTCAGAAAGTACCTAGAAAGACTATATAGAGCATTTGATGTCACTAAAAAATCCGAATTAGTCACATTATTTGCTAAATACAAACCAGAACTCATCAACGGAACCTCTCATCAGATAGTTCCTGTGGCTGAGAAAAGCTCCTCTAACAGCAAACAAGATTTAGGAGAAGCGCCGGATACTGTCACTTTTTACGGACGTACCGAGGAATTAGCTACTCTCCGACAATGGATCGTCAACGAACAGTGTCGGATTGTGGGGTTGCTGGGAATGGGTGGACTGGGAAAAACCGCTTTATCCGTGAAATTAGCGGCACAATTAAAATCAGATTTTGATTATATTATCTGGCGTAGTCTCCGGGAGGCTCCCAAGTTAGAGACAATACTGAATGGGATCATTAAATTTTTGTCGAATCAAGAAGAAATTAATCCTACAGGTAATATTCATGAAAAAATCACACAGCTGCTGGAACACTTGAGGTCTTCCCGTTGTTTATTAATTTTAGATAATTTTGAATCAATCCTGGCGGATGGCTCCCATGCAGAACAATACCGTGATGAATATCAAGACTATAGTATTTTAATTCAGAGGATCGGGGAATTACACCACCAAAGTTGTTTAGTATTTACAAGTCGGATCAAACCGAAAAAAATTGCTATGCAAGAAGGTGAAAATTTGCTAATTTCTTATTTACCACTCCAAGGTTTAAAAGATTTAGAAGTAATGAAAATCTTGGAGGCTAAAAAACTTACTGGTACAGACCAGGAAATACAAAAACTAGTAAGATTATACAGTGGTAATCCTTTAGCCTTAAAAATAGTCTCTACTTTTATTCAAGATTTATTTAGCGGGAATGTTTCGGAATTTTTATCTCAAGAAATTACCTTGACACCATTTGTAGGGATAGAAAGTTTATTAGAGCAGCAATTTACCCATCTGACAGAACTAGAACAAGAAATTATGTACTGGTTGGCAATTAATCGAGAGCCAATATCTGCTATGGAGTTATTTGAGGATATTACCGAAAAACCGATATATTTTGATGTGATTAATGCCTTAGAGAACCTGAAACGATGCTCATTAATTGAAGCCGTTGATGGTAAATTTACCCTGCAAAATGTCGTATTGGAATATATGACAGGTATTCTGATTCGGCAGGTAAGTAAAGAGCTAAATTCTGGACAGACGCAATTTTTTAATAGATTTGCTTTATCCAAAGCTACTGCCCAAGACTATGTAAGAAATAGCCAGATGCAATTAATTATTAAACCAATTGCTAAAAATATTAATGACTTAGATACAAAACTAGTTAAATTCCTAGAGGAGCAAAAGCAAAAAATTAGGGATTTACCTAAAGGATATCTTGTGGGTAATATTTTAGATTTATTACGCTATCATAACTACAATTTATCTGGGCTTGATTTATCCAATTTCACGGTATGGCAGGCATATTTAAGAGGAGCAGATTTACGTGATGTAAAATTTGTTAATGCAGATTTAAACAAAACACGGTTTACAGAGTCCTTTGGGATTGTTTTAGCAGTGGCGTATAACTCGAAAAAATCGATGATTGCCTTGGGTGATACTAAAAGTGAAATTCGCCTCAGAGATGCTAAAGGTCATCAACTTTTAACTTTAGAAGGCCATACAAATTGGATTAGATCGGTGGCTTTTAGTCCTGATGGAGAAATCTTAGTAAGTGGTAGTGACGATAAAACCGTCAGATTATGGAATACCACAACTGGTCAATTTTTGAGATCGTTACAAGGACATAAAGAAAGAGTCTGGTCAGTAGCATTTAGCCCAGATGGAAAAACAGTAGCTAGTAGTAGCGAAGATAAAACAGTTAGATTATGGAATGTTCATACTGCTGAATGCTGGAAAATTCTCGAAAAACATACTCATTGGGTACGTGAAGTTGCTTTTAGTCCAGATGGCAAAATTTTAGCTAGTGGTAGTAGTGACAGGACAGTAATTTTGTGGGATGCACACACAGGAAATTACATAAGAACTCTGGAAGGACAACATACAGCGCGGGTACGTACAGTTGCCTTTAGTTCTGATGGTAAGATTTTAGCCAGTGGTAGTGATGACCATACCATTAGGCTCTGGGATATTCATAGCGGCAAGTATCTCCAAACTTTACCAGGACATACGCAAAGAGTGCGATCGCTAGCATTTAGCCCAGAACCAAATTCTCACATTTTGGCTAGTGCCAGTGAAGACCATAAGGTAATTTTGTGGGATATTGATGCTAACAAACGCTACCGGACTTTATCAGAACATACAGAAAAAGTTTGGTCTGTTACCTTTACCGATCCTGAAGGTAAAACTTTAATCAGTAGTAGCGATGACAAAACTGTGAAATTTTGGGATTCTCATACAGGTGAATGTCTCAAAACTCTTCAAGGTTACACAGATTGGGCTTGGTCTCTAGTTTTTCATCCTAGTGGTAACATCTTAATTAGTGGCAATGACGATAAAACTATTAAACTCTGGAACTTAGATACAGGTGAAAGTAAATCTTTGGCAGGGCATACCAATAGAATACGCGCAGTTGCCTTGAGTCCCGACGGTAGTACGATTGCCAGTGGTAGTGACGACCAAACTATCAGATTATGGGATACTCAAACTGGTCAACATCGCAAAACTTTAGTAGACCATTTCGATCGCATTTTGACTGTGGATTTTAGTCCAGATGGTCGTTATTTAGCCAGTGGTGGCGATGACAAAATATTAAGAATATGGAATATTCGTACAGGTGAATATCGCCAAACTCAAGAGAATCATAAAAACTGGCTCTGGTCTGTAACTTTTAGTCCAGATAGCAGCATCTTAGCTAGTGGTAGCGAAGACTGCACAATCAAATTGTGGGATGTAGATACAGGTAAATGCCTTAAAACTCTCTTTGGTCATGATGGATGGGTACGGTCTGTACGTTTTAGTCCAGATGGTAATACCCTTGTGAGTGGTAGCGAAGACCACACGATTAAGCTCTGGGATGTAACTACAGGTAAGTGTATCCAAACCTTGAAAGGAGAAACTGGTTGGGTGCGGACTGTGGCTTTTAGCCCTAAAGGTCGTTTTGTCGCAAGTGCAGGGGGAAACTCAATCATTGAAATTTGGGATATCAAAACCGCTAAACTCTACCAAACTTTGACCGGACATCAAGAAAGAATCTGGTCTATAGTCTTTAGTGCTGATGGTCAAACTCTTGCTAGTAGTAGTGAAGATGGCACTATTATACTTTGGCATACAGAAACAGGAGAGTTGAAAAAAACACTTAGGTCTCCCAGACTCTGTGAAGGGATGGATATCACAGGTGCAGTGAATCTCACAGAAGCTCAAATTAAAACTTTAAAAACCTTAGGAGCAAAGAAAAACGATGAGTAGAAGGTCTCGAAAGGCGTTGATTGGCATTACAACCTACGGTCGGCAAGAAGCATTACCGTTTTCTTTGCCAAGTGTTTATATAGATGCAGTCCGCGCCGCCGGTGGTACTCCCATATTATTACCACCAGGTGAAGCTGACCCGGCGATATTATTAGAGCCTTTGGATGGTTTAATCATGTCCGGTGGTGGAGACATTAACCCCGTGTGGTATGAAGGTTTAGATCATCCCAGCATTTATTCTATAGATAGCGATCGCGATGCTTTTGAATTGCAATTAGCCAAATATGCTATGCAACATCATTTACCTGTGTTAGGTATCTGTCGAGGTTTACAAATTCTCATCGTTGCTTCTGGCGGTACTCTCATTCCCCACGTCCCAGAGGTTTATGGTAATTCAGTATTACATCGGATAGATCCTGAACCTGGAAAGCGTTTACCCACAGAACATTTAGTCAAAATAAATGGAGAAAGCCGTCTAGCTAATATTGTTCAGAATACTCACATATCGGTAGTTTCTTGGCATCACCAAGCAGTACACAAAGTCCCAGATGGTTGGCGTGTTGTAGCCCATGCCCCAGAAGATGGGGTAATTGAAGCAGTGGAACACGAACATCACCCTTGGGCAATTGGTGTGCAATGGCATCCAGAGCTTTCAGTTAACGATCCCCATCATGAAAGAATTTTTCAAGCTTTTGTTGAAGCCACATATATTGAACAAAATTTATTAGCAGCGTAAGGGAACTCCAAAAAATAAATTATTCAATTTGTCTACTCAACTAGACTTCTTTCTTCCTTGTCTCCCTTGTCTCCCTTGTCTTCCTTGTCCCCCTTGTCCCTCTGCGACGGAATATTTTTTTACTTGGAAATCCCTAAAAGGAATTAAAGATTGGGGAAGGTGGGGGCCTCTCTGGGGATAAGGGAATTGGGTGAAAATTTCCCTCGTCTCCTTCATCCCCCAAGTGAGAATTACAGTAAGATGCGCGGATGAGGATGAATGTCTTGCAATAAATTATTTAATCCAGACCAAAATTGATCTAACGCCATAGCCATCATGTTTGCACCCTCAATTGTGGGAATAAATAATTGTGGTGATTTATTGAGAGTAATCTTGGTCAATTCTATTGCTTCTTGAGCGTGTCTTTCTTCAACACCTTGGTCAAAACATTCGGTAAAATATGGCTCTTGTTTAATAAATGGAAAACAATCAGCTAGCGCATTCATTAATGCTTGCATCCAATCATAAGCAAACATTTCAACTACACAGAAAGGGCCTAGAGACTGTGGATAAATATTATGCACTAAAGATACAAAATTGGCAGTAGTAGGATCTAAATATTTTTGTAATTCATCTAAACTGCCAAACTCTTCATCTGGGATAGTCAATTTTGCTCCCAAATTAGCAAAAGCTTGACTTAATTGATAATGGTGAATCCCACCATTTTGCCAACTATCATCGTCACTAATAATTCTGAGCTTCCGCTCTCTAAGCGCGGGACTATTTAAGTGCGGTATAAAGTAAACCATGACACGAGTTGCATGGCAGGCTGCTTGGTATCTGAGGTAAATTTCTCCTAATAAATCGGGAGAACGAAGTTGTTCTGGTGGTAACAGAGCTAGACGAGAGAAAAAAGGATGTTTGGATGGCAGATATGCTTGGTAAAGCTCATCTAAAACATCTTGAAATATTTGTTCAATATTTTGAGTTTGCATAAGTAGAAAGGCGTAAATAATTAAAGGTTTGTAGTGAGGACTAAGAATTTATTCATCTTTAAAGTAATTAAGGGAAAAATATACTCTCGTGTTAGAGTATAAATTACTATTAGGATTTGGGTCAGGGTGATTTTTGGGGTCAAATTGTTCGCTAAAACAAACCGATTGCGCCTTGCGATCGCAATTGTTTTTAGTCTAAAAATGCCTAGACGCGCATCAACCCCACGACTTTGGGCGCATCAACTCGCAAACTCATTTGCTCACAACGCACAGTTAACCAAGGCTGACCTAAACCTATGCCAGAAAAAGGACTTTCGGTGGGGATTTCAAGGTTAGAACCAATCAAACCGAATACAGACTCAAATTTAGTAGGGAATATCAGCAAATCAGCACCCTTGACGCTGAAACAAGAGGCACTTAATCCCTGTCTCCATGCCAAGCTTTGTTGATTATACTTAAAACTACACAGCTTCTGGTTTCCCTGATGTACAGTCACATGCTCTCCTTGCTCCCAGGTAAACTGAGCTATTTCCTTTGGTAGTCCCCAAATTTCTCGACCGCCAGCCACCGAATCAGCATTATCTACATAAATGTGAGAAATCCAACCGCCGATTTTTCTCTGGTAATTAACCAAAGCTGGGGCAATAATTAACTCACTATACTCCAGTGCCGAGCCTGACCCGTAATTAGATAAATACACGCTAGCGACAGTTTTACCAAGCCATACAGAAATAATTTCTAACTCTAAGGGAATCAAAGGGCGTACCAGGTCAATATTTACCAAATGCAGAGTTTGAATAGCGTAGCCTTTAAGTATCCAAGGTGCTTGTGGATATGGCATAAGGGAGTTAGGAGTTGAGAGTGAGAAGTTATATCATATCCGGCAAATTACTTGTGATATGTCATTGCGAGTGCAACGAAGTGGAAGGAAGCAATCGCAAGGCTTTTGGGATTGCTTCACTTCGTACCCTTCTCCTTTGGAGACGCTACGCAAACGGGAACGCCAAGGGCGAACGCAATGACAATTGTTTAACCGGACATGATATTAGGAATAAAGTTAAGAATTCGCAATATTGTTTGTCCTAATTCCCGTTTCCAACTAATCCGATTTAACCCAATCGGTAGGGTTTCACGCTTGGAAGGAACTCAAGCCTCTAGCGAAACAGTTATCGTTTCCAACTAATCCGATTTCACCCAATCGGTAGGGAGTTCGTCTAGGAACCTCTACCCAGTAGGAGTTTCTGTTACAAAACCTCTTCAACGATCCTAAAACCTAGATAACATAATACTTTAGCGGAGATGCTGGTTCTTAACTACCAATAACAAAAAAATTCCCACCCAGGCATTTACCAGGATGGGTAATATAATACGGGACAAAATAATCTTCCCGAAAGAAGTAGGGTAATTATTTACTCTCTGTAAAATCAGCGTCAATTACATCGTCGCCGCTACCAGAGGTAGAGCTAGAACCACTATCTTGAGGTTCAGCACCAGGTGCAGCACCCGCACCAGCTTGTTGATAGATGTTGCTACCAACGGCGAATAGAGCTTGTTGCAATTCTGGGGTGAGCTTTTTGATTTGCTCGTCGTCTTCTTTAGCAACTGCTTCCCGCAGTTCTTTCACCAAACCTTCGACTTTAGTCTTGTCAGCATCGGGAACTTTATCGCCCAATTCTTGTAACTGCTTTTCAGCTTGGTATGCTAAGGAGTCGGCTTGGTTCTTGCGTTCAATCTTCTCACGCTTGTCTTTGTCAGATGAAGCGTTTTGTTCAGCTTCTCTTACCATCCGGTCAACATCAGTTTTATCCAGGGTGGAAGCGCCAGTTATGCTGATGGACTGTTCTTTACCAGTACCTTTGTCCTTAGCGGTGACGTTAAGGATACCGTTAGCGTCAATATCGAACACCACTTCAATTTGAGGAACGCCACGTGGTGCAGGAGGAATACCATCTAGGCGGAAGGTTCCCAAACTCTTGTTGTCGTTAGAAAATTCGCGTTCACCTTGAAGGACGTGAATTTCTACGTTGGTTTGACCATCCACTGCGGTGGAGAAGACTTCCGATTTCTTGGTGGGAATTGTTGTGTTGCGGGGAATAATTTTGGTCATCACGCCGCCCAATGTTTCAACACCCAAAGAAAGCGGTGATACATCTAACAGCAAGATGCCAGTGACTTCATTATTCAGTACACCTGCTTGAATCGCTGCACCAATTGCTACGACTTCATCAGGGTTAACACTTTGGTTGGGTTCTTTACCCAATACCTGCTTCACAATCTGGTGGACTGCGGGAATTCGGGTAGAACCACCAACTAATACCACTTCATCAATATCGCCTTTGGTTAACTTGGCATCCCGGAGAGCGTTTTCTACAGGGATACGGCAACGGTCGATTAAGTCAGAACAAAGTTCTTCAAATGTGGCGCGAGTCAGGGTTGTATCCAGGTGCTTGGGGCCATCCTGGGTAGCGGTGATAAATGGTAGGTTAATTTCTGCTTGGGTAACGCTAGAAAGCTCAATTTTGGCTTTTTCTGCGGCTTCAGTCAGACGTTGTAAAGCTTGTTTGTCTTTGCGTAGTTCAATGCCTTCGGCTTTCTTGAACTTTTCAGCTAAGAAGTCAACTATTTTTTTATCAAAGTCGTCACCACCAAGGTGTGTATCCCCAGATGTGGCTAGTACTTCAAAAACTCCATCTCCTACTTCCAGCACGGATACGTCGAAGGTACCACCACCAAGGTCAAATACGAGAATGGTTTCGTTACTCTTCTTGTCAAACCCATAAGCCAGAGAAGCAGCAGTCGGCTCGTTGATAATCCGCAGAACTTCAATGCCGGCAATTTTCCCAGCGTCTTTTGTCGCTTGCCGTTGGGAGTCGTTGAAGTATGCAGGAACAGTGATTACAGCTTGGGTTACAGTTTCACCCAAGTATTTGCTGGCATCTTCAACTAGTTTGCGAAGAACCTTTGCAGAAATTTCTTCAGGAGCAAACGGTTTACCAGCTATCGGACAATCTAATTTGACATTGCCGTTGCTGCTGAGAACTTTGTAAGAAACTTCAGTTGCTTCGTTACTTACTTCATCGTAGCGGCGACCGATAAAGCGTTTGACTGAGTAAAACGTATTTTCGGGGTTCATCACCGCTTGGCGTTTGGCGATTTGGCCAACCAAGTTGTCGCCATTTTTCGCAAATGCCACTACTGATGGCGTTGTCCGAAAACCTTCAGCATTAGCAATTACTGTAGGTTTACCACCTTCCATCACTGCCACGCAGGAGTTCGTTGTTCCTAAGTCAATTCCAACTACTTTTGCCATTTTAGGTGCTGGCTCCGTATAACTACAAATGAATGAATGAGAATAAAAAGGACTAAATTTTGAACCAACAGGTCAATAAATCAGCCAATTCAGCATGAATACCTTTGATTTGGCTTTCCTGGGGTTAAAACTCCAGACTATGCTGATATATATACTGAAGCTTAGTGGTAGCCAGTCCATGAAGGGTGGTTTCCCGAACCTTGCTTGGGACGGTTAAACTAACTAAATTGTGTTTTTAGTTGGTTCATGGATCAATTTGCCTTCACTGTGTCTAATGTATGAGAATTAATACTTTCAGTAATTAGGGTGAACCGTAACGTCAGAGTGGTGTTTGCCGTCTTTAGAGGTAATAAACTACAGAAGTACTGAGAATTGGGGATTGGAAATTGGGGATTGGATAAAATAGGACTCAGCACTTAGCAGTTACTCAAGTCGAGAGAAAAGAGTTTCCCAATCAATTACAGGGGGTCTTTGTCCCTGGTTGACTAGTTCAAAAATTTTTCTGGAAGTACTTGACTGAAAAAGGCATTCCACGCAAGCGTTTGCTACATCAATCCGGCTGGTATCACCTGAAAGTGTATCCCCAGTGCCTACGACCACACCGTATTTACCCCCTGTTTTTGCCTTTAGCAGTGTGTTGAGGTCGTATGAGGTATAGGGCCCGTCAATCAAGCGTCCTGGACGGATGATGGTGTAGGGTAATCCTGAATTAATAATGGATTCCTCGCCCTTTTGTTTGGCATCCAAGACACCAAAAGCATTAAGAATACTAAAAGGAAACTGATTTTTACGGAGAATTCCACAGGAAGAGACGAAAACGAATCGCTTCAAATTTCTGGGTGCTGCTGTAACTAGGTTGCTGACACCTTGGGCATCGACCTTTGTTGGACTATTCTTTGCTTTTGCTTCGCTAGATTTAGGGTTAAGGAAAGTGATTCCCCATTCAAGCAAGTTTGGGGTTTGGTCAAACTCCCATCGCGTAGAGGGAAAGGCGGTGGTTCCAGCACAACTGATGATGTGGGTGACATTTTGCGTTGCGCCTGGGAGTGTAGCTGGCTGACGGATGTCACCAACGGCGATTTCCACTCTTTGGTTAAACATTTCTTTGGCTTTTGCGGCATTGCGTGTCAGGACGCGAACTTTCCAACCCTTGTCCAGGAGTTTGCCTACTACCAGTTGCCCTACTCCACCAGTAGCACCAGCAACCAGTACCAAATCTTCGACTGAAGTTTCAAAAGAAGTCATAAATTGCCTTTGAGATAGTCTATTTTTAATCTACTCAAAAAATGCGATCGCGTTGGCGCAGCCTCTCGTAGAAAAGCAAAGCTTGCCGTACTTCTACGGGGAAGCAAGCTACGCGAAGTGTGCCAAGATAGACCGAGCTTAAAGATTTGCCTAATAGCTGTTGACTTTGTAGCTTTCAGGCACACATGTGGGAATTTTAAAATCAGGGCAAACTCCCCAAAACTGGGTACGCACTTGAGGTTTCGAGCAAGGAATGAAAATTAGTCAAAAATTAATTGCGGGTATTTTAGGAATGGCTACTCTCTCAGTAATTGTTGGTGCGATTAGTGCTCATCAACAATTGAAGATAGCTAAGTATCTTGCTCAACAAGAGGCTGAAGAGGTTGCTGGACTACTGGGATATTTCGTAAGTAATGAGCTTGAATACCACGAAATGCGATCGCGTAAGGAAATGCTAGCCCACTTACAAGAGCATGTTCAATCGCTACACAAGCAACGTCAGCGCGATCTGGAGATTGTAGACCGTAATAAAATCATTTTGGCAGATGTAGTTGCAGAAGACATTGGTACGCGATTAGATCGCGATCGCAATAATGAAGTTGGTAAAACTATTCAAGATGATATACCCAGAATATATATTGAGGTCAGTCCTGAGTACCCACAGGGGATTCAATTGATTGCTGTTGCTTTTAAGACTAGCAAAGGTGAAACAATTGGTGCAGTCATTCTAGAATATACACCACTTTATAAAGCAGCACTAGCAACAGCCGAAAAAAATATTGTTGTGACATTGGTCATCAGTTTGGCTTGTGGCATCCTGGCATTATCAGCAGGCTATTTGATATCTATAAGTATCTCAAAACCGATTAAACAACTCCAGCAAGCTTTGCTATATCTGGCTGAAGGGAAGCTGGATACCAGAGTTAATATTCACTCTCAGGACGAAATTGGCGAGTTAGCTACCTCGTTGAACAAAATGGCGGACGATTTGCAACATTCCAGAGATAAGTTAGTCAATGCTAACGAACAATTACGAGATGAAATTACCGATCGCCAGCAGGCAGAAGTAGAACTTCAGCAAGCTCTGAAAGACCTGCAAAAAACCCAAATCCAATTAATTCAATCTGAAAAGATGTCCAGTCTGGGTCAACTAGTTGCGGGAGTTGCCCATGAAATCAACAATCCGGTTAATTTTATCTACGGCAACCTCGAATACGCTGATGATTACACTCAACAAATGTTGCTGTTAATTAAGCTTTATCAAAAATACTACCCCTATCCAGAGCCAGAAATTCAAAATGCTAACCAACTGACCGATATTGATTACCTAACAGAAGATTTGCCTAAGATATTAACCTCAATGAAAATAGGGGCTAAACGCATCCGAGAAATTGTTCTCAGTCTCCGAATCTTCTCTCGTTTGGATGAAGCTGAGTTCAAAACAGCCGATCTGCATGAAGGAATTGAAAGTACTCTGCTAATTTTGCAACACAGAATCAAAGGACAAAATAATCGCCTTCAAATTCAAGTGGTTAAAGAGTATGGCGAAATGCCTAAAATCCAGTGTTTTGCAGGGCAAATGAATCAGGTATTTATGAACCTCTTGACAAATGCAATCGATGCTTTAGAAGAGGCTTTCCAAAAAGAACTTTGTCCAAATCCCTTGATTCGCATTTCTTCTCAACAGGTAAATGAATTTGCCGTGATTCGGATTGTTGATAATGGATTAGGAATTCCAGAAGTCATCCAGTCGCGCTTATTTGACCCTTTTTTCACTACGAAAACAGTTGGTAAGGGGACTGGTATGGGATTATCGATCAGCTACCAGATAATTGCTGAAAAGCATGGTGGATCTTTAAAATGTATTTCATCACCAGGACAGGGTGCAGAGTTTGCGATCGCAATCCCGATTCGAGCCGGCAAATCAGCACAATATCAATCTGCGATCGCCATCATTGGGTAACAGGGTAAATATAAGGGTTTTTGAAAAATAAGTGCGTAGGCGTAGCCCGTCGTAGACATCGCCATATAGGGGAAATTGCGCCCGAATTGTTCGGTTCTACCACTTTCAATAGTACACAAATGGCTATAACCTCGTAGGTAGTAGTGAAATGTCTACCTTAAGACGCTGTTAGTCGCTCTTGAATTAGGGGGTGAAAACCTGTGTACGAATGGATATTGCCAAGTCTAAACGAAATCTTAACTGAAAATCAATCAAGTGTGGCTGAATGTTCGCCTGGTAAAGCAGAGCGGCAGTGGCGTGTCAGCCTGGCTGCGACAGAACATTTGCTATTAAATACTTTAGCAGGTACTTCAGTTGACACAACCCAAGGATTAGTTTTAGCTGCACCCGCACCCTTATTTAGTCAGCCAAAACTGACTCAAAGCTTACAAACAGTAACTTTTACGGCAAAACCATTTAATCCCTTGGCACTGATGCCATTTCAGATGCCAGATAAGATGCCTGGGTTGGACTACGCCAACGCATCTATAAATGAAGAGGTCGCTCCTCATGAATCAGTACTTCCTTTATTACCTGCCGATCCGCTAGGGACAGAGCAGTTTTGCTTAGTTTTTACAGATAAATTTAGATTAGCCCTGGTTTTAGCAACCCACAAAAACGGTAAAAAAACCTTTTCATTTTCTTTTGAGCCAGAAGTAGTACAGCAAGCTTGGCGATCGCTAGGAACCAGGGTAATGCTGGCTAATCCAGAATTTTTTGCCCATCTAGATGCATTAGTAGAACAGTATTCCCCGGTAGCACCAGACTACCGCATCATGAATCAGTTTAGTCAGTTGTTGCTTCAGGAATTAACAGAAGCAGAAGAGACTAGGGAGTGGGGAATAGGAACTAGGGACAAAGAAGACAAAGAGAATAACCCATGTTCAATGTCCAATGCCCAATCCAAAAATCCTGATGTAGAATTGCTTCAAGCTTTCGCTCACGAAGTCCGCACACCTTTAACAACGATTCGCACGATGACCCGTCTGTTGCTGAAGCGGCAAGACTTAGATCGCAGCGTGGTCGATCGCTTAAAAGTTATCGATCATGAGTGTACTGAGCAAATAGACCGCATGGAGTTGCTATTTAAGGCAGCAGAACTAGAAACTACAGCCTCTACAAAATCGTCAAAAACTCAACTCACACCGATGTCTTTAGATCAAGTGTTGCAGCAAAGCATTCCCCGATGGGAACAAGCAGCACATCGGCGGAACTTAACTTTAAATGTTGTTTTACCCCAGCAACTACCAACTGTGGTCAGCAATCCCATGATGTTAGATCAGGTACTCACTGGTTTGATAGAGAATTTCACTCGCAGCTTACCTTCTGGTAGCCATATTCAAGTACAAGTTATCCCGGCTGGAGATCAACTGAAGTTACAATTATCCCCCCAATTTGGGTGCAAAGATTCGAGTAAAGCCGCTACACCTGCAACGCCACCAATTCGCAAAGCCCTTGGTCAATTGCTGATGTTCCAGCCAGAAACGGGTACGATTAGTTTGAATATCGCCGCAACTAAGCATTTGTTTCAGGCGATCGGTGGAAAATTGATTGTCCGCCAGCGTCCACACTATGGGGAAGTATTGACGATTTTCCTTCCCTTAGAAGTTAGCAATCAACATAAATCAGGAGCAAAAATCTAAGAGTGAAGATTCATCAACTATTTTTTTAAATTATAAATATTCACCTAAACTAACGTGAGTTAAAAAGACTTCTCCTTGCTTTGAACTAAATTTTAAAGCAAGGAGAAGTCTTTTTATGCGGATAAAATATAATCCATCGAACTCACATGAAATTAAACAGTAATTAAAACCTCTAATATCATGTCCGCCAAATTACCGCCGTAATCCCAAAAACTTCTAGCTAATAATTATTGGTAAGCAGGGGAAAAGAAGGAATTAAAAACTAATTGTTCACAATAGAGATAATTAGCTAGTGATTAAATTTTAATTCCTTTTATTAACTTTATGAGCAAAATAGATTATGCCTACATTTGTGATGCTTTTTTTGGTTAACTTTAAAAAAGGCAAGGTTGTATAGCACCACAAAGTTACTTAGGGGATAATCAAAACTCATCACTCCTTTTGTATTGCGATCGCTCTTGGGGTATTGTTAACAGTCGCCAGTTGTACTGTAAATGTGGAACCTTCATATAATTTACTTTTCACAGAAATAGATCCGCCACAGCGCAGCAGCAATTGCTGTACTATTGTTAACCCCAAACCAGCGCCACCATAATCTTCAGTTGCTGCTGCACGCACCCGATAAAATCGGTCAAAGATTTTAGGAATCTCACTTTCGGCAATACCGGTACCCGTATCGCGGAATTCTAATTGGACATAATCGCCTTGAAGACGGGCACGCACCCATACTTCACCGCCATTAGGAGTAAACTTAATGCTGTTGTGCAGCAGATTAATTACAATCTGCCTCAGCCCACCACTCACACACCAAATAGATGGGAGTTCAGTGGGTACGGTGTAGGCTAGCATAATCCCTTTTTCTTGGGCTAGAGGTTGGTAGGTACTGACTACTCCCGGTACAATATCTGAGAGTCGCACTGACTCTAAAGCCATCCCCTCTAAATTACGTTCTAGTTGCAACAGTTCCAATAAACCAGTAATTAGGGAATTTTGCTGATCGCACTGGGTATTTAACATCTGTAAATAACGTTGTCGCTGCGGGGGCTTGAGATTAGGAGAATTCAATAACGAAAGTGCTGTCTTCATGTGCGTCAGAGGTGTACGCAGTTCTTGACATAGATTCTTCAGATATTCATCTTGGAGTTGCTCCTTATCGTGCAGTTCTTGATTTAGCTGCTGCAACTTGGTAGTGCGGGCTGTGATGATTTGACGATTAATTTCATCCTGTCTTAGGAGTTGTTTGGCAAATAGTTGAGTCATTAGTGCGGCTTGGGGCACAGTTGGACAAATAAAATCAGCAGGTACAATTGGGGATGATTCTGGTGCAATTGCTTTTTGGATACCATCTAATACTTGCTGAATTACTCTCCCCTCAACAGTTGTGATAATCAGTAATGGCTGATTTTTATTAGTATTTACCTTTGTCGATATCTGATTTTTGCGTTTTTTAAGTGGTCGATGAGCCAAAATTAAACTGCAAAACTGGGGCGATAAAACCATAAGAAAGTTTTCCCGTCGCAGTTGGCTATCTGGTGGCAGGTGAACGGTGACATGATGAGGAGATGAAGAAGACGAGGGAGATGAGGGAGTATTTTCTTCCCCTCCTCCCTCATCTTCCCCTACTCTCCCTTTTCCGCTCTCCTCAATCTGGCAAGTATAGATGAGACTAGACGCACCCACTGAGGATTGATAACGTGCTAATTCTGATTGCCAAATTTTTTCTGGTGGTAGCTTCACCCATAAAGTGGCTGCAATTTGCTGCTCAATTAGTAAGTCAATTTGCGCTCTCACCAGTGATAGCAGAGTAGCAGGACTGAGGGACAATGGTTTTGGAGGCACTTGCACTCCCATAACCAGTTGATAAACAGACAGATCCTTAGCCAAAGAAACATTCATGAGTCAAGCATAAAAAGGATGAAGCAATAAATAATTCTGTCTTCGATTTTCACCTTTATGTGTGCATTTTTTCCAAAATCCCCACGGAAAGAAACATTAACTATGAAAAATGGGAATGGGGAGGATGAGGGAGACAAGGGAGACAAGGGAGACAAGGAGGAATTCTTTAACAAGTTTCTTCCCCAATGCCCAATGCCCAATGCCCAATGCCCAATGCCCAATGCCCAATTCCCAATGCCCAATTCCCAATTCCCAAATTAACTTTGGATGTTAAGTCTTTGGTGTAAAGCCTCGCGTGCGTGTTCTCGGTCATCAAAATGGATTTTTTCAGTACCAAGAATTTGGTAGTCTTCGTGACCCTTGCCAGCAAGCAAGACTCCATCACCTGGTTGTGCTTGTAAAATAGCAGTACGAATTGCAGTAGCCCGATCGCAAATTACCATTGGTTTTATTGTGGGGGGAATTCCTGCCAAAACGTCTTCTAAAATTCGTTCTGGATCTTCAGTCCGGGGATTATCTGATGTCACTACTGCCACATCAGCTAACTCAGCAGCAATTTTACCCATTTTTGGGCGCTTAGTGCGATCGCGATCGCCTCCGCAACCAAATACGCAAATCACCTTCCCTGGTATAAATGGACGTGCAGCTTTCAACAGATTTTCCAAGCTATCGGGTGTGTGGGCATAATCTACAATCACGCTAATATCCTGCTCAGGTTTAATCTGTACCCGTTCCATCCGTCCTGGAACTCCAGGAAAATCAGGGATCGCAGATGCCACTAACTGCAAATCTAGCCCTAAGTGTAAAACTGCTCCTACGGCTGCTAAAAGATTTTCTAAATTATATTGTCCGACTAGAGGCGATCGAAAAGCTACGTCACCTTTTGGTGTATGTAATGTACCACTGACACCATTCGGCTCATAACTTAAATCGCTCATCCATAAATCAGCGCTGTTGTCGTTGACACTGTAGCTCCAAACCTGTGAGGAATCTAACGAGGCAATTAACCGTTTGCCATAAGAATCATCAGCATTAATTATTGCTCGTCCCTTGAGATAATCAGGGCTAAACAATAACGCTTTGGCGGCAAAGTAATCTTCCATGTCGCTGTGATAGTCGAGATGGTCTTGAGTCAGATTGCTAAATACTGCCACCTCAAATTCACAACCCAACACTCTCCCTTGGGCCAAAGCGTGGGAACTTACTTCCATCACCCCGAACTCACTACCAGCATTTACAGCCTCTGCTAGCTGCTGTTGCAGTTCCACGGCGAAGGGCGTAGTGTGGGCAGCAGTTTGCTCAAAACCTGCCCAACGGGTGTAGAGAGTTCCCATCAAAGCTGTAGCTAGATTAGCTTCGATCAGCAAAAATTCAATTAGATGGGTAGTTGTAGTTTTGCCATTTGTACCAGTCACGCCTACCAGCTTGAGTTTTCGCCCCGGATAACCGTAAAAAGCACTAGCTATCTGGGCACAAGCTTGAGTGATGTTACTTGCACTGATGACTACAGCCTGATTTGTGGGAGGATTTTTTTGTGCAGCTTCAGGAGAGACGATCGCAGCTACAGCCCCCAATGCGATCGCACTTTGCCAAAATTCCCCACCATCAACTCGCGTTCCTGGCATCCCAATAAACAAATCTCCCACACCACAAGCATGAGAATTCGTCTTCAAACCCCTAACTTCCACATCCTCTAAAGTCGGATGGCTAGGCAATTGCTCAACACTGTCTACCGCCGTTAGTAATTCCCGCAATTTCATGTTGTGAACCTCGTCACATTCTTGATCTTGCGCTTATTCTGCATTATTTTTTTCTAATTGGCTAAATACTTACGCAACATTTGCTCCAACTGCTGCACGCTAGCACGAGGAGAAGGACGCGGCAATGGTGCTTCTATAATTTCTTTCTCT
This sequence comes from Nostoc sp. 'Peltigera membranacea cyanobiont' 232, assembly GCF_002245985.1. Classification (NCBI taxonomy): domain Bacteria; kingdom Bacillati; phylum Cyanobacteriota; class Cyanophyceae; order Nostocales; family Nostocaceae; genus Nostoc; species Nostoc sp. 'Peltigera membranacea cyanobiont' 232. The sequence goes on along the minus strand of NZ_NOLK01000026.1, from coordinate 34,289 downwards.
GCGCCACGGACACTTTGCTCAACGGGGGGGAACCCCCGCACGCAAGTGTCCTCCTCTGCGTCTCTGTGGTTCGATAAATAAAGTACCGGCACCTCATACTCATAGGCAGCAAACCAATCTTCACGAGTCGTAATATCCCTAATTTCCAACTCGAAACTAAGATTTTGGATTTTTTCTAGCTTTTCTTGCAAGCCTTCGCATAAATGACAGCCTGGTTTACTGTATAAAATTAATCGCATTGTTTATTTAAGGTGTGGCAAGAGGTTATAAGTTTAGAATAACTAACGAACCGCAGAGGAGGAGAGATGAGAAAAGGGTTTGATGTGGGTGAGTATGTTGAGCAAATGGCATTTTTGTTGGATTTGCAGCTAAGAGATGAGTATCGTGATGGGGTGGTGGCAAATTTTGAGAGAATTATGGCGATCGCTAATCTTGTTAATGAGTTTCCTCTAACAGAAGAAATCGAAGCTGCACCTATATTTGAACCATAATAGCTATAGGAATCAGCTTTGATTTTTGCAAATATACTGAGACTAAAAAGCTTCTTTTTTCATGGTTTTCTCGAAAATACTGAAGATACCTTTTTCTGGGAGTCATGCTTGTTTTCAGCAAATCTTTACCTCCATCTATATATTTAGATACATTTTCAAGTTTATTTATAATTAATTAACAAGTTTTTTGACTAATTAAAGCAGTTTTACTCATAAATGAAAAATTACCTTAATTCTCCAAATTACATATACCAAAATATAGATTCGCTCCCTAGTATCTAGCCTCTACAGTAAACAGTATGAGGACATTTATGAGATTAGTAATTCATGCCTGATGAGCATCGTTTAGAAGAAGAATTTATATCCCAAGAAGCTGAAAGGAGAATATCCGAAAAGCTAGATGGAGCAGAAAAAATAGAAATAGATGTACAAACCGATCTGTTGAAAATAGTTCAGGGACAGGCAGATGGGGTTTCGGTTGTAGGTAAAGGATTAGCGATCAAAGAAGACATTCGCGTACAGGAAATAAAACTGCAAACAGATAGTATTAATATTAATCCCTTAAGCGCTCTTTTTGGTCAAATAGAACTCAATGAGCCAGTAAATGCTACAGCCCGCATTATACTTACAGAAGTAGATATTAATCGCGCCTTGGCATCAGACTTGATTCGCACCCAGATGCAAAACTTGGAGTTGGATGTAGATGGTGAAATTGTGAGTTTTGAACCACAAGAAATTAAAGTATTTTTACCTAGTGACGGTAAAATAGAATGTAGGGGAAGAGTGTTGTTAAAGGAAAAGGGAAATACTCGCCCTTTAGCTTACACTGCGGTGCTTCGTCCACGCACTCATGCAAAACCCGCGATGCTGGAAAGTTTTAACTGCACTGAGGGAGAGGGTGTTTCAATAGAATTAGTTACAGCATTAATGCAGAAAGTAAAAGAATTGATGAATCTGCCATACTTAAAATGGGAAGAAATGGCGTTCAGTATTAAAGATATAAAATTAGAAAAGGGTAGTTTAATACTTCTGGTAGAAACTCAAGTGAAGCAAATACCATCATCAATAACTGAACTATCTCTTTAGTAATATTGACACTCGTTAAGAATAATTTTTGTAACTAGGGAATGATGTAAATTTATTAAAAGTTTTATAAGCTTTTAAAAACTACTTAATTTCAAAATGACAACTATGCAAGAGTATGATGTTGTGCTGATCGGTGCTGGGCACAATGGGCTAGTTTGTGCAGCTTATTTGCTGAAAGCTGGTTATAGCGTCCTGTTACTAGAAAAGCGTTCTGTTATCGGTGGTGCAGCAACAACTGAAGAATGTTTACCCCAAGAAGCTCCGGGGTTTAAATTTAACTTATGTGCTATTGACCATGAATTTATTCACTTGGGGCCAGTTGTTGAAGAATTAGAACTAGAAAAATACGGCTTGCATTATTTGGAGTGCGACCCGGTTGTTTTCTGTCCTCATCCTGATGGTAAGTATTTCTTAGGACATAAGTCCGTGGAAAAGACTTGTGCAGAAATTGCCCGTTACAGCGAACGTGATGCCAAAAAATACGCTGAATTTGTAGACTTTTGGCAGCGATCGCTAGGTGCAATGATTCCCATGTTTAATGCACCACCAAAGTCAATTATAGATATTGTTGGTAACTACGACATCACCAAACTGAAAGATTTATTTTCGGTTATTGGTTCTCCCAATAAAACGCTGGACTTTATTCGCACCATGTTAACCAGCGCTGAAGATTTACTTAATGAGTGGTTTGATGAGGAATTTCTGAAAGCGCCACTAGCCAGATTAGCATCAGAACTTGGTGCGCCACCATCGCAAAAAACCCTTGCCATTGGTGCAATTATGATGGCAATGCGTCATAATCCTGGAATGGCTAGACCTCGCGGCGGTACTGGCGCACTTGTCCAAGCTTTGGTGAATTTAGTCACAAGTAAAGGTGGCGTTATTCTCACAGATCAGCATGTTGAAAAAGTTTTAATTGATGATGGAAAAGCTGTCGGTGTGCGGGTTGCTGGTGGTACAGAATATCGCGCCAAATACGGGGTTATTTCTAATATTGATGCCAAGCGGTTGTTCTTACAAATGACTGATAAAAGCGATGTTGATGGAGCCGATCCAGATTTATGGGAAAGGTTAGAACGCCGCATTGTTAACAATAACGAAACCATCCTCAAGATAGACTTAGCTTTAGACGAACCACTGCACTTTCCACACCACGCCCACAAAGACGAATATCTCGTTGGTTCTATCTTAATTGCTGATTCTGTGGCTCATGTAGAACAGGCTCATAGTAAATGCACCTTGGGAGAAATTCCTGATGCTGACCCATCAATGTATGTGGTGATGCCTAGTTATTTAGATCCCACTTTAGCACCAGCAGGTAAGCACACCCTATGGATTGAATTTTTTGCCCCTTATCAAATTGCTGGTGCAGAAGGCACTGGTTTAAAAGGTACTGGCTGGACAGATGAATTGAAAAACAAAGTTGCAGATAGGGTGATTGATAAGTTGGCAGACTATGCACCGAATGTCAAGAATGCAACTATCGCCCGTCGTGTAGAAAGCCCAGCAGAACTAGGAGAAAGATTAGGTGCGTACAAAGGAAATTATTATCATATTGATATGACTTTAGATCAGATGATATTTTTCCGTCCCTTACCAGAAATAGCGAACTACAAAACGCCTATTGAGAATCTATTCTTGACTGGTGCAGGGACTCATCCAGGTGGTTCGATTTCGGGAATGCCGGGACGCAATTGTGCGCGTGTATTTTTGCAAGCAAAGCATCCCATTAGCCAAACTTTAAAGGATGCAAGAGATTCGATTAAGTCAACTGTCGAGTCAGTGTTTGGCATTAGTTAGGTGTTACAAAGCTAGAGCATATTGTTATCTATTTTTTGCCTTCATGTCTTTTAAATGAAAACATAATTTTGGATGAAAAAGACATGGAGGCATTATCTAAAATGTCCTCTTTATAGATATTAAATTGCTTTATTTCATCTGCTATTATCAATGATTAAATAAATATACAAATCACCATCGCCACAAAACAAGACATTGTTAGAAGCGGGAGATTTAACCCCCCAGAATTTGTTAGTATAATGCGTGATGCATTCTTAAGTTGCATAGTTAAAATTGCTAGAAAGATGCAAAGACGTAATTTGAATGATGATTAACTTAGATAGTTGCTTGATAAAATAAAGCAAATAACATCATTGTTTGGTGAAAAACTAGTGCGATCGCAACTTTGTTAACTAAAATAAATATTCCAAAATGCTTGCGATTGCAACATATACAGCAACAAAAATAATGTTTTTTTAGTGAAATAAGTTCTAAGTAATTGCTTTATGTATATTTAATATGATAATGTATTATCCGCTTGATTTAAATAAGCATATATGCATTATCAACCAAGCTCCTTCTGAAAATATAAGTGAATTAATGGGTATAAACTAGTGTATTTTGATAATACTCAAAAAACGAACGAATTTTAACATCGTCTCATAAGTTTTGTAGGTACAGCATGGTTTTTCAGCGCTGCTTAGTTGCATCTGGCTTGATAGCTTTCTTCGCTTTTGGTTGTAGTGGTGGGGCAAACTCATCAATAGAAAAGACTACACAAGTTGTCCAAGAAAGTAATGTAACCCAGCTTTTCATAGAAGCGAAGACTACCCAAAAAGCAGAAGATTTTTTTCATCAAGGTAATAATTTATTAGATGGACAACGTTATGAAGATGCAATAAAAGCTTACGATAAAGCGATCGCCATCAAAACTGAGAGTCCTGAAGCTTGGATTAACCGTGGCATAGGCTTGACATCGTTGCAACGTTACAAAGACGCTCTCGTATCTTACGACAAAGCGATCGCTATCAAACCAGACAAATATGAAGCTTGGTATAATCGTGGTATAGTTTTGACATCTTTGCAACGCTACAAAGATGCTGTTGCATCTTATGACAAAGCGATCGCTATCAAACCCGACAAATATGAAGCTTTAATTAACCGAGGCATTGCTCTGACAAAGCTGCACCGCTACCAAGACGCTATTGCATCTTATAATAGAGCGATCGCCATCAAGCCAGATTTACACCAAGCATATTACAACAAAGCTTGCTCTTATGCTTTACAAAGCAATCTGGAATTAGCAATTGAGAATCTAGACAAAGCCATCAAGCTGGTTCCTGATAAATACAAGAAATTAGCCAAAACCGATCCAGACTTTAGCAAAGTGCGTAGTGAAAAGCAGTTTCAGGAATTACTGCAATAGTATTTTGTCACCACCACTCAGTGTAAAATATGAGCTTACTGTAGCAAGGATTTTTTCTTGAGCGGTTTACGATTAGACATGAAAAAATTGTTAATCACCGGAGCCAGTGGTTTTTTAGGATGGCATCTTTGCCAACTTGCAAAACAAGAATGGGAGATTTATGGCACTTATTTATCCCATCCTTTAGAGATTCCTGATATCAAAATGCTAAAAGTGAACTTAACAGATTTTCGGGAATTGCAGCGCATATTTAGTGATGTCAAGCCAACAGCAGTGATTCATACAGCCGCACATTCGCAACCAAATTTTTGTCAAACCCACCCTGAAGAATCTCACACAATTAACGTCACAGCATCCTGCAATATTGCCGGACTTTGCGCGGATAACTCTATTCCTTGTGCTTTTACCTCAACCGACTTGGTTTTTGATGGCTTAAATGCTCCCTATCGAGAAACAGATTCTGTGAGTCCTGTCAACCTTTACGGCGAGCAAAAAGCGATCGCAGAAGCAGGTATGCTAGAAAGATATCCCATGACAGCAGTCTGTCGAATGCCCTTGATGTTTGGTGCAGCCACACCTACAGCCAAAAGCTTTATTCAGCCATTCATTCAAACTTTACAAGCAGAAAAAGAACTCAATTTATTTGTAGATGAATTTCGTACCCCAGTAAGTGGAAAAACTGCCGCTAAAGGACTTCTATTAGCATTAGAAAAAGTTAACGGCATCATTCACTTAGGTGGCAAAGAGCGGATTTCGCGTTATGATTTTGGAAAGATATTAGTTGAAGTATTTCAACTCCCTGCTACCAAACTCAAATCCTGCCGACAACAAGATGTAAAAATGGCAGCAGCTAGACCAGCAGATGTTTCTTTAGATAGTTCTAAAGCTTTTGCATTGGGTTATGAGCCTTTGTCTTTACGAAAAGAATTGCAGGAATTAATCATCGAATGAGCTTTTTTTAATTGCAGCGTTCGCGCAGCGTCTCGTAGAGAAGCGACTTGACCTAAATGCTCTATTTTACAAGCATGACAGCTTTACTACTAATAAATATTAGGGTACTTTTACCAGATATAGCCTTCCGATTTGATTTCTGAAAATATCCGTAGGATGTGTTAGCACGGAGAGTACGGCATCAAACCCTTGATAATAGTGCGTTACGAACTCCGTTCTAGCACACTCTACAATACTTAATTTCGTTCAAAAATCAAATAGTAATCCTATATTAGGGAAAAGAATAAAGGGTAAATTCTATCCCTTTGCCTTTTAAACTTTTCCCCACTTCTGCAAGAAGTCTAATGTTCTTGTCCAGTTGGCCGGATGAGGATTTCGTTGACATTAACGCGCGATGGCTGCGTGACGGCATAAACGATCGCAGCAGCAATGTCTTCGCTATGCAGAGGTGTAATTGCCTTGCGCCGTTCTTCAATGCGTTGTTTGGCAATGGGATCGGTAATTTGGTTGTCAATTTCCGTATCCACCAAACCTGGTTCGATAATGGTGACGCGTATATTATCTTTGTGAACTTCTTGGCGCAATGCTTCGGAGAGGGCATTGACACCCCATTTGGTAGCATTATAAACACCAACCCCCGCCCGCGCTGTCCGGCCAGCCACCGAGGAAATATTGACTATATGCCCCGATTTTTGCGCCTTCAACAAAGGCAAAACAGCATGAGTAGCATATAACAGTCCTAGTACATTGAGGTCAAACGATCGCCGCCAGTCTGAGCTATTTCCAGCTTCAATGGTTCCAAGTAAGGCAATCCCTGCATTATTCACAAGGATATCAACCCTTCCCAATTCTGCATTTGCTTTGGCCACCAAGTTATTTACCTGGTTTTCATCAGTCACATCGGTGACAATGGGCAACGCCTTGCCACCACTAGCTTCAATGCGTTCTGTCAAAGCCTGGAGGCGATCGCCACGCCTAGCAGCCAATACTACTGTTGCTCCAACTGAAGCCAAAGCGATCGCAGTTGCTTCTCCAATTCCCGATGATGCCCCAGTGATAATTACTACTTTTCCTGCTAATTTCTCTGTCATTTATTTAACTCCTTAATAATTGTTAATTGGTAATTGGGCATTGGGAATTGAGTATAGTTATTCTCCTTGTCCCCTTGTCCACTTGTACCCCTGCTCCCTGCCTCCTGCCCCCTTCCTCCCACCGATCCTCAAAACGGATGCAACTGCTGCCCCACAGAGGATTAGGGCTGCGAAACGAAAAGTTCCCTGGAACCCTGCAACGATCGCATCAGGAGGGGCAACAGAGACATCTGCACCCGCAGACATGCTAGCGATTAATGCTCCAAATACTGCCCCGATTAAAGAAACTCCTACTGTGTTCCCTGATGTCCGTGACAAAGACAGTAGTCCAGAAGCAATCCCTAGCCGCTCCCTTGGTACTGCTCCCATGACAGTGCTGTTGTTGGGCGATTGGAATAAACCTAGTCCAATGCCATAAATAAAATAGCGCGACACATAGCCAAGCTCAGTAATTTGAGCATCAAAGGTGCTAATCCCTATACAGCCACCTATCATTAACCCCAGCCCAATTGGGCTGATTAGTCGAGCGCCAAAGCGGTCTGAAAGTGTTCCAGCTAGTGGGGCAATTAACCCGCTAAGTACAGGTGACACAGCTAGTAGCAGCCCCACTTTTACCGTCGGATAATGCTTAACGCCCTCTAGAAAGAATCCCCAGAGAGTTAGACTAGGCAATTAGAAATCGCGGGTATAAAATTGATTCGTCTTCTATGGTACAGCCAGGATGTCATCTTTAACCCTTCAACAAATCTTCGGCGATAACGCCGTACAGGATGCTGATAGCATCACCATTGCAAAAAGCGATCTTGCTCAAAACACTGGATTCAGCGCCGCCGACGAAAACGACGGCGAATCTGTACTTACCGCCGTAGTTCTTCAAGCCCAAGCACTAGGACTTGACACGGATCATAGAGACGGTAACGAAGATTACGATCCAAACATTAGTCAGCAAGTAGCTGTATCTAGTTCATCGCCGAACTTGATTACCCGTCCTGACGTTGATGGAAACATCTTATATTTCAAGCGCGATTCCTACACAATCGACCTTGATTTACCCCTCCCCACAACCGTCAACCCCGGCGATTACTAAATAAACCAAAAACTCATAAATTCACTTAAAAAAAGCGAATGCTAATAGGTAGTAGCATTCGCTTTTTGTTATGGAACTTGAAGATAAGTTTTAAGCGCTCTGCTGCGATTTAACCACCCAGTAAGAAATACTGATTGACTGCCCACTCCCCAGCGTCGATAATCAGCCTCTCTAATTCCAAAATAATTGTGAAGGATCACGGTTTCATTTTTTGGTTTTGAAAGCCAGGAATTGAGTTCATTGTAGGTTTGGTGTCCGGGAATGCCATCAACATCAACCCCTAAAACTTGTTGGAGTGTAGAGAACCCACGGTTACTATTCACCTGCCAGTCAAAGCAGCTGATTGCAATTCGCCGGGGTGTGACTCCACAACCTGAATTAGTCCAATAAATGTGTTTATAAATGTCTCGTGCTTCCAACAAAGAAATTTCTCTAACTGAACGAGATGGTAATCCGTGACTTGCGCGATATTGGGCATATTCGCTGTGAGTAATTCCCAGATTTGTCAGCCCACCACTATCGGCTGCATCATCAGACACCCCGCCTTCGGAAGCTAAAACAAATTTCAATCCTTCCTTGAAGTTTTGTTCTTGGGATAACTCTTTATTCAAATCCTGGTAATTCTTTTTCAACTTATTAATCTCAGTAGACATATCTTTCATCTGCTGAGATTCGACTTCAACCGCCTGTTGAATACTTTTCATCAACTTGGAATCAGGTGAAGCGCAGTTAAAAGCCAGAAAGCACAATGCAGATATAATATCTGGAATCAATATACAGGTCATCAATGTTAAGAATAATCTCCGCCTTTTAGTATTAAGGCGTGGGAAATAAATTTTCATATTTTTCATATTTAAAATTCTTGAGTTTATCCGCCAAGTAATGCTCTAATTGCGTTTACTATAGTTATCAAGTTGGCAACTTGTTCAGCGATTGTCGCCACATTATTAACTATAGTTGCCACCTCAGACACCACGGTTGCAAGTTCACCTGTAGATGATTGGCTGTCGGTTCCGGTATACTCCCAAACGCTTAAAAACACACTAGGGAAGTAAGCAGGGAAGCTAAATTGTAAATTGTAAGTAGACAAGGATTGGGGAAAGATTAAAACATTCTTCCCTAGCAAGATTCTCTCAGAATTAATATTCCAAGAGTTAGAACTATCTATCAATCCAGTCGGAATCAATTGGTTTACCCATGCACCAGTAAACCAAGTGGGCTTAGGATTGGGTGTGAGAATATAAACAGCCACAATATTACTGCTTAAGGATGTCGGCATTGTAAAAAGCCGTAGTCCCGAAGTCAGGGTCTGTTCATAAACCAAACTCCAGTTAGATGCATTCGATAAATCCATCTTTTTGATTGATTTAAGTTTAATAAAAATAGCGTTTTTAGCTTTGTAAAAACGCTATTTGTAACGCCTTGATTTTTATCGACGGCTAACTACACGAAGCGGGTTCATTACGGTAAAGACCCTAGCACCAGCGCCTTTACCAACTGGCCAAACATCGTCAACAATTAGAGTATCAAAATCAGCTTGCTGGTCAACACCAACAAGTAGTGTTTTTCGATATTTCTTCCCAGCTTCATCCTTGAGAGTAATTACTTCTCTGCCAAGAACACCTTGTCTAAGCAATGCTTTTACCGGGACAATGACCTGATCCGAAAAATCGGTATCTGCATCTTCAGCCGTTACACCTGTAGCAGTTGCGATTGTCCCGGCGTACACTCCATAAGTACTAAGAAAGTAATAATTTTCCTCTGGAGATGCTGGGGTATCTCCAGTAGCTGCCACAGCTCCGACAGTGACTTTGCATCTAGCTAAAATTTGAGTCATGTTAGTTTTAATTAGTAATTGAAATTATTGAAATCGTCCGATTAATGAGCGTTTTTGCTGTTTAACCGAGAGTCACGCGCTCACTGAAGTAAGCGGTTTTAATTGTCAGTCCAGTTTGGTATTCCAGAGTTTCTAACGCCCCAACCTTGGGACAGTTAGCCGCAGTCATATAAACAGTACGGATTTTTCCATTCGCTAACTTGACGGTGGCGCGGCGAATTGTTCCATTGGAAACCAAGGAGCGAATTGATGCAGTTTCAGCGCCTTCTGGGGGTGCATCAGTAAGTTTCGAGATCCCACAAATATCTCCGATATTGTCATATATATCTTCAAGGCGGACTATCTTATTAGTGCCTACCAAATGAGGAACTCTTGGGATTTGTGTTGCCATTTAGGTATTGTTTTTCGTGAAATTGATGTTTCAAAGCTAGCTTCAGGAATCGCTCAAGCGCAATACTAGCAATCGTTTTTGTATGTTGCGCCTTAAGGGGTAATTGAGTCTATGTTGACGGGAGTTTATTATGCTTTTTCAAAGTAGTTGGGATGATATACCACCGTTTACCAACTTTAAAGCCTTGAATATAGCCCTTTTTTATCTGCCTAATTAGCGCATTTCTAGAATAGAAATAAGTCTGACAAGCTTCTTTTAACGAGATTGCATTGGTTAAATTAGTAGGGATTTGCCAGTATTTTTGAGGGATTAAGAAATTACCATTTGACAATCCAATCCGGTAACTCATTCTTTGCACCAGTTGAGAAATATTTAGCCATGCGATTTTTGACGTTTATTTGAGCAATTTCATTGTCAGTTACTACCAGACTTGACTTACTCAAATATGAACCAACCAAATAATCTGGATCTATTCGCAATTTAATTGCGTTTAACATTGTTGTCCCGTTCGCCTCATTACGGGAATGAATCGTAACTCTGGAATTATCTTTTAATACAAAAATTGTTTCCCAGTTACCTCGCTGATAGTTAGGTAATGGTGTCGTTGGTTTATCTGCAATGTGGTGCGGGACTGTGATTTTGTACATTGGAGCGCCAACAATATTGCCACTCTGGTCAATTTTGGCGAATTGATAAATTACTTGAGAGCGGTGATATTCAGGACGAATTAGCCACCCATCAGGAATTGCAGCAACATCAACTTTGCATACTGCTGCTCCTTGAATTTGTGCTAAGTCTTGAAACTTTAAAAACTCGCTTGTTTCTGTACCTTGAATTACCCTAACCTCGCGCGTTCCTATTACTGGATTCCCAGAGGTATTACAGGTTCCGAGAAAAATAGGAGCGGCAATATTTACAAAGTTCACGTCTTCTCCTGTTGGTAATTGGCAGGTTTGGCCATCTGGACAGCTTGATGCTTTTGGACATGGGCCGCATGGAGGGCAAATTCCCACAGAGTCGGGACAGTCTGGACAATCTGGACAGGCTGGGCAGTCTGGACAGGCTGGGCAGGTTGGGCAAGGAAGATTATTTGGGTCAAAACAAGTTTGTCCAGCCGGACAAGTTGCACCACCACAAACTGCATTACAAGCAGCAAGAGTTGAATAAATTCCTGGAGTAGCATGAGTACTACTTAAAATACAAGCTCCATTCAAGCAATCGTATGTTGGCGCTATACAAGAATTTGTCGAATGAAGAATTGTAATTGTTGCACAAGTCGATACAGCATAAAAAGAGATTTCACCTTGATCGCCGGGACAACGCAGTTCGTAACCTGGATTTTCTGGGCAAGCACCAAGAGTTAAATCTGGTCTGGGCAGAATATACGGAGCAACGTAACTCCCATCTGGTACGTCAAAACCTAAAGTAACAAGTGGTACTGCATCGTTTGTTCTGTGGAAATCAATAGTCAGCGTACAAGACATTAATTTCTGAATTCTTTGTCAATTATTTCTTAATTAAATTAAAATCAATTAAATAGATAGTGTAAAGTTCCGGTTCTTTGTAAAACAGGAAGTTCACGGAAGTCATACAACCCTTGCTATCACTACAATTAGTAAAGCTTTAACTAATAGCTCAAAATAAAATATTCCGCTTTTACCTATTGAAATGGTTAAACCGGAATAGCGAAAGTCAGAAAATAGTTGAAATGAAAAATAATCGAAATGGTCAGGCTGCTACTCTCACTAATGAGGATTACTCGAAAATCCGCAAGCAGATTCGCAGCCGCAAATATAAATTACTTTTAGATATTGCTTGGCACACTGGTGAGCGCTGGGGGGCAATTGTACAGCTACGTATTGAAGATGTGTACTACAGCGATGGTACACCACGGAAATATATTACTTTTCGCGCGAGAACCCGCAAGGCTAGCCCTAACGGTCAGCGAAAAACCCGCCAAGTGCCGGTTCATCCAGTTTTATATGAGTCGTTGAAATCTTATAGCCCAGAATCGGACTCTGATTGGTTGTTCCCGTGCCGAGAAGAAGATGTACCCATTGGTCTGAGGTGGGCGGACATGATTTTACGTGCTGCCGTGGAAAAAGCTGGACTTGATGCCAAGGGAATATCAACTCACAGCACCCGCCGTACCTTCATCACTAGTTTGTCAAAGAAAGGTATTGGTCTTGCGACCATCAAAAAAATTACCGGGCATACCGATTTAAAGGTGCTTGGAGCTTACATCGAAGTCTCGGATGAAGACGTTATAAACGCGATCGCTACTTTATGATCAGCAAACCCCTGCCACAGAAAGTTAAAACTCAGTTGGCCCAGCTAGCTGTATTTCCAGACCAACTCTCAAAGGCTCAGTTAGCTTGCGAACTCAGATGTCTTGCGAGTGAGATTGAGTTTGATTCCCCTGTCCCTCAATCCAAGTTATTCAGCAAAATTCAGAAATTTTATGCAGACTTTTATGAAGGGAAATTTGACAGCGCCTTTGCCACCGCCGCAGCCCTGGAGGAAATAGCTAGTAGTGCATGGAAGGAATTTGATGAAAGTTACCAATCAGCGATCAAAATTCCGTGACGAAATATATTGAGTGCGTATAAAGTAAAACTTGTAGATTTACGAGCGATGGCTTAAAAGCAATCGCTTTTTCATCAGAAACTTATGGAAATCGCAATCGAGCAGACGACAATTCAGGAATTGATTCAAGAGTTATATGGTTTTCTGAATGATGTACCGATTTCGATTAGAGATGCCGACGGGCAGGTATTTTCAATTGCTGGCTTTGAAGCTGGCTCTGATGGTGTGGTTATCGTCGTTAACCATCATGTTTGACCCAGAAGCTTGATTATTGGGTATTGGGCATTGGGCATTGGGTATTGGGCATTGGGCATTGGGCATTAGGGATTGGGGAGTTAGGAGTTAGGAGTTAGGAGTTAGGAGTACGAGTCATGGATTAACTTTTGAATCTCCATCGGTGAGTACCCATCTGCGATCCAAACTTCTACATCTGCCTTTTTTTGCAAGGCCTTCCTAGAATGCACCGAGCCAAGATAACAACGGTAAATCTTGCGGCCATTCATCCAGCAATAACGGTAGTACCAATACTTGTTACCAGACCGCTCGACCCAATAGCGCTCTACCCAGTGGGTATCGTGTTGGGGGGCAGTTTTTTGGGTATCAGTTGCAACTTGCTCCCCAACAAGTGATTCTGCTGTGTCTCCGAAAGTAGCCTTTGAAACTTGCCCCCCAACACGTAGTTCCCACTGTCCCCAGGCTTGCTGGTATTCATCCAAGTTTTTATAGTCGTCTGGGTCTGGCGGCTCTGGCGAATCGTAGAAAATTGTCAGCTGACCGTCTGAGTCTACTTGATGCGCTACTTCCCCAAAGTGGGCAGGATTCCACCTAGCACTCTCTAGTTGTTGGGGGGCAACTTCTAATTCATCCCAGTAAGGATCGTGGATCGCAATTTTCGCTTCACTCGGTGCGATCGCAAACAGTGCTAATTGCCCAGGCACATCAGAATTATGTTTCATAATGTTTTTGAAAGTAAGAATATGACGGCCGTTAAGCGCGGCCTTTTTTTATGCAAATGAATCAACCAGAGGGGAATAATTCATCCCATTCTGTAGAGTTCCCAAACATTTGAAGTAAAAGATTGTAATTACGCGGAAACTCCCACCATCTGCGTCTTAAGCACTGACGAATAAAACCTTCTGGGTTGTATGATTTTTCAAAACTACCACGGAGGTTAAACATTAAAATTGCCAACTTAATCTCATTAGTTGGTCGTTCAAGCACTTCTTTTTCGTCAGAGTCAAAATGTATACCGTTGTCGGCGAGAAGCTCTAAGTTGATATCAGAATTAGAATGCTGCTGCTGTATATCACCCGTCACGGCAGATATATCATTTGAGGGGTCAGAATCGTAACTTAAATTATGGTTTTGTAAGTTTTTTTCTCGCTTCTTTCTCGGTGGCTTCAACCATTCCACAGGTCTTACAAGTAACTTAAATATCTTCCAACTGTACTGTTTAATGACGTTGATAACTCTGCATTCTACTAGCTGATTAAAAATCTGTTTGAGATAATTATGCGAGTATCCGCTACCTCTTGCTTTTGCGACTGTGGCATTAAATTCTGATAAGTCTGGCTCTACTTCTTCACCGATGTAGCCTTGCATCATTAGCCACTGCCAGAGTGATTTTGCCGCAGGGCTGATATGATGTTTGTAACAGAATGCTGTATGTTCTTCAGTCCAAGGAAGTGATTTTTTTGGTGCGTTTTGTGTCATAATTACTATTAGTTTGATTTTCCGAAAGCCACCTTGATCGCTAAATCTATAGGTGGCTTTTTGGTTTTTTTAGGTCATCTGCGATCGCGGTTTCGTTTGGTCGATGGAGACATACATAACACCTTCACCGTCGCAATCGCTACACTCTTCTGTGTAAGGAATTCCGTCTGCGTCCTCGTCGTTGATTTCGCCGCTACCGTCACAGAGAGGACATTCGATTTCTTCAAAGGTCAGCCCGATTTCGTGGGTTTCTATTTGTCCTGCTTTGAACACCTGGGTCTTTTTCTTGGGAAAGTCATTCATATAGATAAGTTTTTGGTAGTTACCGCGATCGCAATTTATTACCCAGCGCTGTTGGCCCCCCAACCCCTGCGATCGCAAAATCAAAACCGCCCAACCTTTGCAGGCAGGACGGTTTTATTCGGGTTCTTCTGGTATGTCTTTTAAGGTTTCAGCTAACAGTTTCTGTAAATCATATATCTCTGTTGTTAGTTCCTTGCTGTTCTGTAGGCTGGTTTCAAGTTGCTTTTGCTGAGATTCAATCAGACTTAAGCAAGCTTGGTGTAATTCTTTCAGCCTACGATGGATTCCCCCAATAGTTGCTTGTCCTCCAGGAGCAACCCGTGGTCTAGCTTGATTTCTCCCCTCGCTATCTGGGTAAAAAACTGTGTTCGAGTCATTCCTAATTGGGCTGCTTTGTCCTTCAGCGCTTCCCAGTCTTGAGATGACATCCTTAGAGTCGCGTTGACTGTCTTTTTGTCTGCCGTGGCTTCTTCTGTCATTTGTTATAGGCATAGTAACCCCTAAATTATTGCACGTGCTAAATAGATGCTTCTGCACGTGCTTTGTAAAAAATATTCTTGACTTATATTATTGCACGTGCAATAACTATTTAAGGATACTATCACGTGCAAATGATTTTGCAACATAAATTGCTCCCCCACGCCTAACCCTTTGCGTGTTCACCGGAGCAAGCACCCGCGCCACCTTGCGCGGAAACACCCTGCCAATCACCAAGAACTGAGCGCTGTAACGAGTTTGCAGCGCGGTGATTTCTTCTGTCCTATATCTGCACACTTATAAACGCAATTACCGAAATGACTGTCAAAGAACTAATCAAACAGCTGCAAGCGTTCCCCCAGGAGGCTGAAATAGCTGTAGACGAGGAAATGGACTCTAGATCGACTATCAAATCTGTGCGCTTCACGGGCAAGTTCGTGATCATCGAGGTGGAGGGAGCCAGCTTTATCTAATGGCAAAACCCATCGGTCACTTTACCAGTTGCACCATTAACGATGGTTCCCTCTTAGATTCCCTCCAACAGGAATACGGTAGTGGATTTGAACTGATGACTCGCCGCGAGAAGCTGTATTTAATTCAGGCGATCGCCATTCAACTTTGCGATCAGTCCCCTGGACAATGCCGCGAAGAAATCTATGTAGTTGGTCATCAAATCAACAGTTCGCTACCCCTACATGACAGGGAAGGTTTACTGGAAGCCCTGATTAATCAAATTCGGTGGAGTAATTCACCGAGCGCATAATCATTAAAATCCAAAAAAATCCCAAAAAAATCGGGAGGGACTGATTTTTGGGTATCCCAACTGATCAGCCCTGGTTCCCCGTTTTACCTATTCAGAATTGCGATTAGGAGATATTTTTGATGAATTCTTACCAGGATAATATACGTCCGTGGGCTGTTTTTCAGCGCCTACCAAGTGGTTCCAATGATTGCGTTGCCCGTTTCAGAAAGCGCTCTGATGCAGATGCTTATAAGAGCCTTCTTTGTCGGACGGATGGAATATTTGAAGTGGCTTTTGATCGGGAAAGCACGGCATCGACAACAGGTAAGCAAGGTGACGCAATTCAAGCAAGAAATTGAGCAATTGCGTGAAATTCAACAAGGAATTGTATCCGCTCTTTCATCAGATACAAGCATGGATCTGGAGCAAAAGGCTAAGGTATTTGCTTGCTCTTATGTCGCTGTGAAAACACTAAAAAAAATACTTGAGGATTTAGATAAACGAAATGGAAGTTAAAATCATCACTTGCAGGCGCATCTTTAATCTAGGAAATTATGAATCCAGGCATTTAGAGATAACAGCCAACATTAATGTACTTGACAATCCAGAGCAAAAAGCAACGGAGTTAATCGAACTTGTTGAGAGAAAAGTCAGTGAGCGAGTAGACCTAGAAATTGAAGCCGACGATCTAAAAGACCGGATTATACAGCTCAGAGATGAACTGAAACAGATCGAAAAACAAAAGGCTGCTTTAACTGCGGTAGAACCAGACCCAGGCGATGTGCCTTTTGAGTCTGGGGATGCAACCAACAGTAGTGGCATCCCCGATGGTTTTTAGATAATTAATAGCTTTCGCACTCTCGGTCGGAAGAGTGCGATCGCTTCTTGAATTGGGCTTACCCCATCCACAAATCATGCACATTATATCAGTTCCCACTGTGTTTACTTGTAAGTTGCCCACTGCTGGGTGGATAAATTTAGCCCAAATTCGTCAGCTTCAGTTTGAAAAATCACCCAGTCCAATCGCTGTTGTAACTTGGCACAACGGCGACAAACAGGAATTTTTCGGTGATAATGCCACAACAATTATGGAGAGTTGGCTGGAAGCTTCTAGTAGCAATTACCGCTCAAAAAATCGGAGAAATATTTTATGAATAATCAAAAGGACTGCGATTTTGAACTTAATGGATCACCAGATCCAACGTGGGATTATTACTTGATTTGGCATCAGCTTCAATATTGCAAATCCCGGATTGACAAGGCTTTGCAAACCATTAGCAAAAATGAATATTCGAGTATTGGAACGGATAGAGAGATGAGAAAATTACTGATCGATCCGTGCCAAGAACTAAACAACATCGTAGACGCATTTCCTTGTTGTGAGGAGGAAATCGCCTGATGATGGCTACTTGACCCAGTAGCCGAAACTAGGGCAATGCCCTAGTCGCGGGTTGGGTCGCGCAACTCACTCGCCTCTAGTGCAAGCTAGAGGGAAATAACAGCAGCAGTACGGATTTTTAGACAGAAATGACCTAATTAAGTTTCTCCCTTTCACGAATCCACTGCTGTTAATTATTTCCGCCCGTGTTGGGTTTAAAAGTGAATTGTTAATCTAATTTGGGAGATTCGTGACCCATTTTAGCACGGTTTTTGCTGCAAATAAAACTCCCATTACTGAACCTTGAAAAATGAAAATTGTTGGATTAGATGTTTGCAAAAACAGCGTTGTTGCTTGGGTTTTAGAGAGTATTCCCAAGAACTTTAGGACTCACTTTCGAGAAAATAAACGCTCTAAAGACGACGACTCCCTAACATTTACAGCTAACGCTGAGGGAGTGAAAGCACTTCTTGAACTTGCACCAGACGCTGTGATCATGGAACCTACCGGAGTTCATTACTCCTGGATTTGGGCCCACATCTGTGCTTGTGAAGGGATAAAGGTATTGTGGGTTGGACACCAGGAAGCTGTACATTATCGCAAACAAAATAAATTGCCTGATAAAAATGACCAAGCTGATGCCTTAGCTTTAGCTGCCTATGCCATTGCCCACTGGGGAGATGATGAATTTTTTCTTCAGTTTGAGCCTGGGGTGATTGCCCAAATGCGTCAATCTTGGCTGCAATTGCAGTCGGTCAACCGCATTAAGTCCCCAATTATCAACCGGGCACGGCAACAGTTAGCCAGAGAATTCCCAGAAGCTGCGCTATCAAAGTCAGACCCTAGCAAGAGCGATGGGATGCTACCAATGTGGGCATGGTTAGCTGGAAGAGAGCGCAATTTAACCAGAAACACCAATTACTATGAGCGACTTTACAACCGCTCAATTGCTAAAACCTACGGGGTTGAAATTTCTGCTTTTACCCGTCGCTTGTCTAACCTATTGTGTGATTTGCAAGACTGGGAGAATGAAATTAACACTGAAATTCTCTCTTGTTTGGAGCAACCCCAGTTTGCAGCGTACACCCAAGTTTTTCAAGAATTTGGTATTGGTGCGCGTCCCCAAGCATTGCTCATTAGCCAAATTTACCCCATTACCAAGTTTGAATCTCTCGGTCGATTTAAGCGGCGGCTGGGAATGGCGAAAGAGGAGTTCAGTTCCGGGGACAAGGAAACCATGAACACCGGAGCCGGTTCTAAGTTGTGTAGAACACAATTATATCTGTGGGTTCTAGACATGATTGCCCCAGCCCATGCCCGACCCAAAAATGAAATTGGCGAGAAATTGGGTAACTTTTATGATGGTAGAAAAGCCCAATTCCAGGACAATCCAGAACTTTGGAAAAAGAAAGCAGTCGCTCGACTTCAGCAAAAAGCACTTCAAGAATTTCAGCGATCGCTAATCCAAAATCTGATTCCAATGGTGTCAAAGGATCTACAGCCCCAACTGGAAGCAACCCTTAACCTCACATTGCAGACAATGCAGTTGAGTTTAGCGTCCTCGATGGCCCCCAAGGATATCGCCCCTGGGGTGAAACAAAACCAAGTTAAGAAGGGATTTGGTAATTTGGTTATCTCCCAAACAGCCGCCTACGGTTGTAGATTGCTGTTCAAAGAACTGAAGCGCTCGTGTAACACCTAATTCCTCATTCCTAACCATTGCTAGCTATTTGACATCACTTAGCTAGCTAAAGTGAAAGGGACGATGAGTAGCGAACCGCCAATAACAATGAATGCTAGCCAGCCACTTAGCAAACCCATACTCAACTGAAGATTACGAAACAGGTGTAGCTCTAGTAGCGGCTGTTCTACGATCGCTTCAACTACCAAAAAAATTGTGAAACTTACGGCAGCGATCGCTAATAATATCAGTGCATTAGTACTGCCAAAGCCCTGGCTTTGCCCTAATGTCATACCCAGACCAAAACTACCCAGAGTCAATAAAGCTAATATGGCTCCAAAAAAGTCAAATTTTTGTTTACCCTCAATCCGTGCAGAAGGTGGCACTACCCTAACTACCAAAAAACTAGCTACGATCCCTAACGGTACATTGATCGAGAATATACTACGCCAGCCTGACCAGCTTAAGAGTAGTCCGCCTGCCGAAGGGCCAAAAGCAATTCCCAGTGACACAACACTACCGATAATGCCAACAGCCCGACCGCGTTCGGAAGATGGAAAAACTTCTGTGATAATTGCCAAACCAAGCCCAGAAATGAACACCGCCCCCAGTCCTTGAAGGGCGCGAAAGGCAATCAACCACTCAATACTAGGTGCAAAAGCACACAACAGCGAACTTAAGGTAAACAGAACAAGTCCCCCCTGATATAAGGACTTTTTGCCCCACATATCTCCCAAGCGCGTTGCCCCCAAAACTAAACCAGAACTGACCAACTGGTAACTCAATACCGCCCATTGGGTTGTAGGAAAACTGGTATCAAAGGCTTGTACCAATGTGGGTAAAGCAACATTGATGATGCCCACATCGAGGGTAGACATGAACACCCCAAGTCCAACACCGAGTAAAACCCAATTTTTTTGAGAGTCTGACAAAACCAGAGGTTGTGCTTGCAATTGTCCCAATGTTTAGCCTCCGCCTTTGACAGTACGATTATGAATAGTTTGTATACGTATATTAATTGTAGGATGCTATCCTGACTACCAAGTTCAGGAAACGAAATTAGTCGCTTCCATCCCAGACTATGTATTTCATCCCTACCATTGATGATTTTGTTCAGAGCGATCGCAGCAGGCGCTTCGTTGAAAAATTCAGGTATATGTCAGGCATCGACTTCTCAATCAACAAGAATGGCTTTTCTACTTGTTATATATTTGGTAGATTATCTCAGCGATCTTAACTCCAAACTCCTTCGGCTATTTGATAGCATTGTAAAATACGGTAAATCGATAGAGTCATTGTACTTATGCTATTTAGCAAAATATCATAGACAACTCTAAGAAGCAAGCTTCAGAAGTTCCAGTATAAGCAATGACTCAAAAGTGGCGGAATCTAGTATCATCCAAACTAACCAAAATCGCTTTCTCCTCGATCTCTCAGCACAAAGCGTAAAGATGTGTATATTATTCGTTATTTGGGAATAATAGCTCAGGAAATAACGATAATATTGTCTGCGTTGCTCAGTAACTAGAGATAAAAAGGGTTTATCAAAATGGATTCTTTCGGTATTTACACCCTTGCTAATGATGTGGTGTTTGACCAATTAGTAGCTTTACTAAACAGCATTGAGGTGAATATTAGCGCAGATATCCCTATTTGTATTATTCCATACAATGAACAACTAGACCTAGTTAGGCAAGAAGTTAATGCTCGAAAGAATGTAATCCTGTTTGATAATTGGGACGTAATTCAACGCTGGGAAGAATTTGCTCATCAGGTCTGGGCTGCTCAGTCTAGTAAAAAAGAGACAAAGTTATCACGTTCTAGTTGGTACAAAAGTCATTTACAAAGAAAGTTTGTTGGCTTTGAGGGGATTTTTGATAAATTCGTATTTTATGATAGTGATAGTTTGGCAATGAAGCCACTCAATAATGTAATTGACAAGCTAGAAACATCCGATTTTATTTTTGATGATTGGGAACATGTTAAGGATGAAGCTGTTGCAGCGTTAAATATTCCACTTATAGAACAAACTGGACTATATACAGAAGCAGATATCCGTTCTAAGCTACATTGCTCTAGCTTTTTTGGCTCTAAACGAGGGCTATTTACTGTTAAAGAAATTCAAATAATGAAAGAGCGATTAATTACCCATAGGGAAGTTGAATGGATCAATGGATGGTGGGATGATGCTTTTTTGTTTAACTATATGACTTTGCGCTGCGATCGCCCACTTTTTAACTTTACACTTAGTCCCAATGGTGAAGATAGAACAGGTAACTGTGCCAATGCAGATCCTTTCGTCAATATTAATAATGTTCTTTACAATCAAGATGGCTTAAAACCCATTCATCGTATCCATTATATGAGCTATTCCTCTCATGATTTTGCTCAGTTATGTCAAGGACAAGATGTTAATATCTGTTATGCAAATGAGTTTTTACATTATCGTTTTCTCAAACAGCCAGAACAAAGACCAAAAAAGTTAAAACCACCTAGTATAATTGCAAAGACTAATAAACTTTTCAACAAAACAATCAATAAAATTCAAAGAGCTATCCGCTAAATATAGCTTGATTGACGATGCCTTAAATTAGCAACTGATATAAGCTGTCTATTTTTTATATTTAGTATAGAATCTTATGCCTAAAATTACTGTTTGCGTTCCTACTTTTAATCGTGTTCATCTTCTTCCTTACGCCATTGACAGTGTACTAAATCAGTCTGAGCAAGACTTTGAGCTAATTGTTTGTGATGATGGTTCTAGCGATCGCACACCTGAGTTGATGTCACAGTACACAGACGAACGGATTAAATATATCCGTCATCTGCAAAATATTGGTAAAAGTAATAATATGCGCTCTGGTTTTGATGCTGCCAGTGGTGAATATTTTATTAAATTTGATGACGACGATCGGCTAACACCCGATTTTCTTGCAAGTACGGCAGCTATTCTTGCTCAAGACTCTAGCATTGATTTTGTTGGTACAGACCATTGGATAATTGATATTAACAATGTCCGGGATGAGGAAAAAACTCAAGAAAATTCTCATCGCTGGGGTAGGAAGAATTTACCAGCAGGTATTGTAGATAATTTGTTGGAAGTTGTATTTATTCAACAAAGCTTTCAAGTTGGGGCGACATTATTTCGCTGTAAAACATTGCAAGAATTAGGATATATGCAGCCAAATATGCAAAATTGTGAGGACAATGATTTATTTGTACGTCTAGCCTTGGCTGGAAAAAAGGGTTATTATTTACCAAAATTATTGATGGAATATCGCACTCATGCAGAGCAGCAAGGTATCAATCGAGCTATTCCTTATTTATTTGATAAAATCCAGTATTTAGAAAATTATAAGTTTGAGTCTGAAAAATTAGAGAAAGTCAGGAAAAATCGTCTAACTGAAACGCAGTTATTATTAGGTTTGCGTTTAATTGAAAAGGGTGAAACGCAAAAAGGCAGGGAGCTAGTTTTGGCAGGAAAGTCTTTTTCAACTCCTAAAGCTTGGACTGGTTTAGGATTATCGTTGTTACCAGTTGGGTTGCGAGGTAAGGCGTTTGATGCACTGCGACAGGCGCGGGGTTAGGCTATATAAACGCTTTGGCACAGCCTACCGCAAGGCATCGCTTGTATCAAGTACTTGGTCGCTCATGCAGAAACGTAGAGAAAGTATGCAGAGTTTTTGGGTGCATCCCAGTTTTTATTTTCCCATGAAAGAATAACTGTCATTGCGAACGCAAGTGCGTCTCGTAGAGAGGAGGAACGACGTTCGCAAGAGCGTGTCGCAGACAAGCAATCGCATGGAGTCGCACTTAGTTGGAGATTTTGCGATTGCTTCGTAACGCTTCGCAATGACATGCAAAAAAGTGGGATGCTCCCGAGTTTTTACACCGCAAAAAATTTATTTTAATAACTACTAACTTCTTGACCACTCATCAATAATAGTCAAAATTGTTTTATCACCCAAGTTTTTAACAGACTTTACTACATCTCGGTAATCTTCAAACTTCTGCTTCGGTTTCTTACATCGAGCATCAAATATGCCTTTTGCAAGTTTTTCCGCACCAGAAATTCTAGAGCGTTGTAACTTTATAGATAACTCGTCTTTATCCAAAGAGTTCAACAAACTAAGTGGATTACTCTGTTCACCCTTTTGGGGAATAAGGTTTTCAAGTTGCTTGAACTGATTTTCTATTCTCTGTCTTTCTTGTATAAATTCTGACTTAAATTCATTTAATTGTTTCTCAAGACGTAATTCTAAATTTGCTAAACGTGGTTCTAATTTTGTTGTTTCAGGTTGTGGTCTTACTTGTTCAGCAGAAAAATCAATTCCTTTGAGAGATACAACTTGCTTTAGTACTAAATCCTCTAATTTTGGAGCGATAACAAAGGCATTAACCATTTCAGCTTGCCGAGGATTTTTTTCTCGCGCCCTGACAGCAGCATAATATTCAAAATGTCCATCAACTACCGTATAACTCTCTACTCCTGTCATTTTTACAACTAATGGTCTGATAATTCCTCCAGTTTCTATAATTATGTCTGCGAGGTTTTCCAAATCAGCCTCTGAAAAATTTGAACGAGGTTCATTAGAAATAATACTTTTTACATCTACTAAAGAGAAATTCATCATTTATTTAAACCTATTCCTATCAACACTTCATCTGCTAAAATTTCAAACTCCATAGCAGATTTTTGAGCATCTGATTTTACTTCTTCTGCATATTTAACAACAGATTTGGGATCAGGATATTCTAAATCTCCAACTGTTATAGTCTGATTCATACATTCTGATAGCACGGTTCTATCATAAATTACTGCTTCCATCAAAGGTAGATTGTAACGTTCTGAAATCACGCTCCTTTGTTTAGGAAAAGTATATTGTAAAAATTTAGAATTAGTAGAAATTTTTGAAGCCAGGATACCCATTAATATAATGTGTGGTTTTCCTATCATTTCTCTAAATTCATTAACTTCTATAATAAAGTTTTTGACACTTAACAATCCTTGATTTGCAAATGGCTTTAAATCTGAAGGAATTATTAGGTAATCAGCAGCAACAAGTGCTACTTTAGCATATAAATCTCTGGATGGAGGTGTATCAATAATAACAACATCATATTCTGGCTCTACTTTTTTTAATTTTGTAACTAACCTAGTCTTACTAGCATCAATTTGATTAAGTTTATACTGTCCTTCTATTAAATTAATATGTGCAGGAATAACATCTAATTCAGGATTATTAAAGTAATGTGATTTTCGAATAACATCGGGTATTAAGTAAAAATCACCTGATTCTAACAAATGATAGATATTAGAATCCCGTAAATCGTCATCTTCATCAAATTGAAATTTAATTAATCCTGTAGCAAAAGTAGTATTAGCCTGGGAATCTATATCAATTAAAAGTACCCTTTTACCTTTTTTACGTAATGCTGCTGCAAGGTTGACTGCAACGGTAGTTTTACCAACGCCGCCTTTATTGTGGTAAATTGCAATTGTTTTCATTGAATGTTGCCTCTTTGTTTCAAAATTGGAATTATTTTCTATTTGAAGTTCTGATTTATCTACTAACTTTTCTTCTTTTAAACTCTCTCTACCAATTAAACCTTTAATATTCTCTAATTTTGTCTCAACGTCCTTCCCAGAACATTGAAATATTAATTGAATATCAGTCTGCAATTTTTGATAAATTCTAATCTCTTTGCCGTTAGTCAGCAATCCATACCTGACATTCAAGCTGGTTAAATAATGCCTGAGTCTGGGGACATGATGATTTAAGTTTTGTTTGGGATGCTTTGCCTCCATGACGACACTCAAAGGTGAGTTGGCATCTAAGACAAAGGGAATCACCTGTGCGGCAAATGCTAAGAAATCTAAGCGGATGCTACCAACGGCAACCTCTTGATGCCAGGTGTCAGGAGTATAACCTAGCTGCGGTAGCAAATATTGCACTATGAGTTTGCTTTCAACTTCGCTTTCATTGCGGCATAGCTCAGGATTAAAAGGCAATATTTTTCTACCTCTAAATAATTATTGGACTTGGGACAAAACCTCATATTTGCTAGATTATGCCATAGCCTTAATCATTTTGAGTGATAGAAATCACTTAACAATCTAAATTATCGACAAAAACTTAGTACTTTTACTGCTTAAATAAACAATTTTGAGAGATAGCTATACTCAAAATTAACAAGATACGTATGTATTTCCCCATTATCCTTGTAAATGGCTAGAATCAAGGTGTTTACCTATTTGCACTAAAGGTTTTGGCTACTGTATCTTGTCCCCACTGCCATCAACTCGTTGATAGTCAAGCTATTAATTGTCCTTATTGCCGGACAACACTCAAAGCTTATGGTCATCCCGGTATTCCATTGCACCGCGCCACTGGGGACGGGTATCTGTGCGATACTTGCACCTATCACGCTGATGATACTTGCAATTTTCCTCAGCGTCCTTACGCCAAAGACTGTACCCTCTACCAAAATATTGAAGAGACAAAGTTAGATTTGCAACAGCAGCATTACACTAACAGTTTTGCTGTAACTGTGAAAAGTTGGGTAAAACGCAATCAGGCTTTGCTGTTGCTATTAGGTTTATTATTAGTCTGTTTTTTGTTCGTGATATTAAGACCTTGATTTGTTTTTTGTAGGAGTGGGGAGATGGGGGAGAAAGAATAACTAATGCCCCATACCGTATCCGCTCAATAAATCGGGGCGGACTACCATATTGGGAACGATTTTACGCCATTTGAGGCTTGTCACTGAGGGATTTACCCCGGATTATTGAGCGGTTACGCCATACCCCATTCTTCAACCTGTGGTGATTTTGGATGCTTCTGCAATAGCTTCAACTTGTATCGGTGGGGCTTTTTCTTCAAAGGCGGTTAAATCAAACCAAAAAGTTGTCCCAATACCGACTTCACTCACGAGATGGACTTTACTACGATGTCTGTCGATGATATTTCTGACAATCGATAATCCTAAACCCGTGCCTTCTAGGGTGTGGACTCGGTTTTCTACGCGAAAGAAGCGTTCAAAAATTGAGTGCTGATCTTCTGTGGCGATGCCAATTCCAGTATCGGAAATTTCAATCCGCACTGGAGAAGATTGGGTGTGATTGGGCTTAAAATCTAGTTGGTAGGCGCGGATTGCCACTTTACCACCGGCTTTGGTGAACTTGAGAGCATTACCAATTAGGTTGCCAAACACTTGTACTAACAGATCGTAATTACCCATTACTAGCGGCAAATTAGGAGCAAGTTCTTGAACAAGTTCAACACCTTTATCTTTAGCATTGAGTTGGTAAGTACGCAATGTTTGCTCGATCGCTTGGGCTAAATCTACGCCATCAAAATTATACTGGCGACCAGATTCAAGTTTTGACAAATCTAAAACATCGTTAACTAAGCGGGTTAAACGATCGGTTTCATGATTGACTGTTTGCAGAAACTCTTGCCGTTCTTGTAAAGCTAAGTCTTCGCCGTAGTCATGCAGGGTTTCAATATAGGTTTTGATGTTAAACAATGGCGTTCTCAGTTCGTGAGAAACATTACTGATAAATTGGCTTTTTGCATCGTTTAATTCCACCTCACGGGTTATATCTTGGACAGTAATCGCAATGCCTTTGATGCTTTCCCTTTGCACATTCAGTACTGTAGTTAAGAGAATACGGATCGTCCGTGGGGTGGGTTGGTTAATAAAAATTCGGAATTCGGCACTTTCGCATTCCCCTGCTGCCATTTCGTACAAAGGGCCAGAGATTTCCATTTGTACATCTGTCGGTAAGTGATGCAACACATTGCAGCCTACCACATCAGTAGTTTCCCAGCCAAAAATTCGCCGCGCTGTGGGGTTGACTAATATCACCTGCATGTTGTTGTCAATTAAGACAGCACCATCTGCGATCGTGGAAACTAGGGTTTCTAGCTTGGCTTTTTCTGCGGTCAGTTCCTCAATATTCTGTTCTTCATAGCGCTCTAATCGCTCTGCCATCTCATTAAAGCTTAAAATTAACTCCCCCAGTTCGCCCCCTAAAGGTAAATCAATGCGCTGCTTGAAATTCCCGGTAGCAATTTCCTTCACCCCCACTAGCAGTTCTTTTATTGGCTTAGTAATGGTCAAGGCGTTAATCACTCCTGCCAAAATTACCATTACCCAAATGGTGATAAAAACGGCAATGGTGACATCGCGGGTAAAATTGGTGGAAATGATCGCAGTCTGATTGGGGTTAATGCCGATCGCTAATACACCTAAGTATTTTTTGTTCACGATCAGGGGAATAAACACATCGGTAACAACGCCGTCTGGGGTCATGTGTTGCCGCACCATCGGCTTTTCCCCATCTCCTGGGTAATCTTCTGGCAGTTGGATTCGCCGTTTAATGGTGAGGGAGTTTTCTACCTCGGCATCCCAAAAAGGTATGCCAAAAAAGATTTCCCCATTTTCATCAGCGTAGAGCATATAACGCACGCTAGAGGTGCTGCTGTAGAAGCGTTGAGAAAATTGGGCAACCTCACTGAGATTATTGTCAGCAACTAGGGGAGCAACGTTGGCAGCAAGTAGCAGCCCCAAGTCACGCCCGAAGCGGGTGTCATTCATCCGCGCATCCTGCTGAATTGTATTCACAGCCCAGAAGGTCAGACCACTCATTACCAATGAAACCACCAATGTGGCTACAGCCAGCAGTTTGGTCTGGAGTGTGAATTCAGACCACCAACTTGCGATCGCATCTCGAATTGTTTTTAACAGACTTAGCATCTTAAATAAAGTTGTTAGTAGTCTTTGTTATAAAGCCCAACAACTTAAAAATTAACAGTTAATTCGACAAATATGTTAGAGGGGAGAGAGAGATGGAAAAGTGCAGGAGCAACAACCGCTATGATGCTACTGCAAAATCTGTGTACTGCCGCATCTTAGGTTCATGGAATGCCAACACTATATCTTCCTTGGCAACACCTGCACGAACTAGGTCAGTTGCGATCCCATCTTCAGTCCAATCTTCTTCGATCCAGAATTTGCGATCGCGAATCCGCACGTAAACAGTCATACCAGTAATGCGTTCGCCATTTTGCCAACCAAGGTTCATCCAAATATAGTGACCCTTTGGCTCATCCATAATCAAAAATGTTTCCATGTCTTGGTTAGGATGACGGTTACATAGTTCTATATACTCCGTCAAGATCCGCTTAATTATCTGGGGATACTCAATTAATTTATCCATTGTGCGATCTCCTCTGTCTCTGTATCGACGACAATGAGTGGAAGTTGATGTTTGTGAAGGATGAGTTGAATTACATCCTGTTTAAAAAAGCAATTATCAAGCGATCGCACCAACAGCAAGGTAAAGTTTACGCTCTGGCGCTATTTCCTCTAAAAGATAACGGTAGATGTCATACTGACCAAGAGCCTCTTTCAAATCTTGTATCTTTGATGCGCCAACAAAGCTTTTCACTTCAATAACAAGTTTTTGCCCCGCACAACTTCTTGAATAAGCAAGGTCAGGCGATCGCTTATGAGGTTTGCTCCCCCTGCTTCCCACTGACCACTCTATGACCGATATCTCTCCGGTAATATATTCCCTCAAACTGAATATATTTGATTGCAGCGTAGGCTTGGGCGATCGCTTGCTCAAAATTTTCTCCGATTCCAGTTACATTTAATACTCGACCCCCGTCTGTGACTATTTCTTGTTGGTGGTTCAATTTCGTACCTGCATGAAATACAGTTGCTCCTGTTGCCTCTGCCTTGTCAATGCCAGTAATTACCTGGCCTTTCTCATAAACTCCTGGATAACCACCTGAAGCTGCAACGACAGAGGCAGATGCTCCACCTTTCCAAGCAATGGGCGGCAATTCACTTAATCGTTGCTGCACACAGGCTAGAATCAATTCTTCTAAGGGTGTTTCTAACAGTGGCAAAATCACCTGGGTTTCTGGATCGCCAAAGCGACAGTTAAATTCCAAAACCTTTAAGTCGCCATTGGGTGCAATCATTAACCCAGCATACAGTACACCTCGGTAGTCAATGCCTTTTGCTCGTAAGGTGGCGATCGCTCTTTCTAAGACTTCTGTTTGAATGCGTGCCATCAATTCTGGCGTAGCGATGGGTGCTGGACTGTATGCTCCCATCCCACCAGTATTTTCGCCCGTATCGCCATCACCAATCCGCTTATGGTCTTGAGCGGGCAGCAAGGGTCGAATTGTTAAGCCATCAGTTAACGCTAAAACTGATACCTCTTGCCCAATTAAACATTCTTCAATAACAACAAATTCACCAGCACTGCCAAATTGCCCCTGAAAAATTGCATCCACGGCACTTTCTGCCTGTGCAACTGTTTCGGCCACTGTTACACCCTTACCAGCCGCCAAGCCATCAGCTTTAATGACAATTGGCGCTCCCTTAGCTCTTACATAAGATTTTGCTGCTGCTGCCTCCGTAAATACCGCAGCCTGCGCCGTCGGAATTCCTGCTTCTTGCATCAGGGCTTTTGCCCAAGCTTTACTCGCTTCAATTTGCGCTCCGGCTCTGACTGGCCCAAATACCATCAATCCTTTATCTTGGAGGTAATCTGTGATTCCCTTTGCCAAAGGTACTTCTGGACCAACTATTACTAGACTGATACCATTTTCCAGAGCATATCGGCTTATGCCCTCAAAATCATCTACTGCTAGGGGCAAGTTCTGGCAACGTTCCATACTTGCTGTCCCTCCATTCCCTGGTACACAGACAACTTGCTCGATTTGCTTAGATTGCAACAGTTTCCATGCCAGAGCGTGTTCGCGCCCTCCATTACCTACGACTAAAACTTTCACTGATTTCCTCGTGCGTCCCTTGCGAAACGAGAATTCCCTATTCGGCTCTCGCGGATCAATTTTTTCACCAATTATCACACTTGTGCAAGCCCCCTTATGACTAAAAGAGGCAGGATGGGGGGAGAAAGAATTATCTATATCGGTTTTAAGTCGATTCTGTTGTTGGAATTTCAACTGCGGCTATTCTTAAGATTCAATTTTGTCAATTAGTATATTTATTACTCTTTTTAACAGCAATACCTCAATAAATATACTAGCATGAAATGAATTGTTAGGTATATTTATTTAAGTAATGTTTGTGTTTAAAACAGTACAATAATTGATTAAAAAATCAAGCTTAAGTAATGACGATCGTTGATTACAAGTACTAACCTGTGAATATAGAAATTTATGAAAATATCAAAAAATAGGTAACATGGCTAAAATTATCGTTACTGGAGCTGCCGGCTTTGTTGGTTCTCAACTCGTAGAGATATTGCTACAACAAGGGGAAGAAGTGATCGGGATTGATGAATTCAATGATTACTACGATCCGATGTTAAAGCGTAAGAATGTTGCACATTTACATTCATCACCTGGCTTTACATTAATCGAAGCAGATATTCAGTTTTTAGATTGGCAGGAACTCTTAAAAGATGTTGATGTAGTTTACCATCAAGCAGCACAAGCAGGTGTCAGAGCGAGTTGGGGTAAAGCTTTTCGGGGTTACACAGAAAGAAATATTAACGCTACACAAGTCTTGCTAGAAGCAGCTAAAGATGCTAAACACCTGAAAAGATTAGTATTTGCTTCTTCGTCAAGCGTATATGGTGATGCAGAAACATTACCCACTCATGAGGGAATTTGCCCTCAACCTGTTTCTCCTTACGGTATTACTAAGCTAGCGGCTGAAACTTTGTGCAGACTATATCATAAAAACTTTGGTGTGCCATCTGTATCATTGCGATATTTCACAGTTTATGGCCCTAAACAGCGCCCAGATATGGCATTCCATAAATTCTTTAAATCGATTTTGCAGGATGAGGCGATTCCTATTTACGGCGATGGACAGCAAACGCGGGAGTTTACGTTTGTTGGTGATGTCATCGCTGCCAATTTAGCCGCCGCCACCGCACCCGAAGCAGTGGGAGAAATCTTGAATATCGGTGGTGGTAGCAGGGTGGTTTTAGCAGAAGTCTTAGATACGATTGAAGAAATCGTTGGGAAACCAATCAAAAGAAACCACATAGAAAAAGCGATGGGAGATGCCCGTCACACTGCTGCTGATGTGTCTAAAGCGCAAAAGATTCTCGGATATCAGCCAAAAGTTTCTCTAAGAGAAGGTTTGACACAAGAATGGCAGTGGATTAAGTCGTTGTATTAAAGGGCATTGCTTATTTTCTTTTGGGACTTACAGCAGTTTTCCCTTGCATGAAGTCAGAAGCTACAGGTTTTGAGGCAGGAGGTGGGAGGTAGAAACTCTTTATAGATGCATGAGTCCTGCATTTTGTAACTTACTTGCAATCTGCTGTATACAGAAGAGATCCGCCAACTTCCGTTTTAATCATCATCACCCCTCCCTATCTCCACCCTAGTAAGAGTTGTTCGAGGGTGGCGACTTTTGCGATCTGTTAAAAAACTAGGAGAGTTAGCAACTAGTTGAAATCTTGTTAACCTTTATGCTTAAAATTGCACAAGAGGTTTGTTTAGCATCTACTGACAGCTAAAGTTAACCCTTTGCAGGACTCTCATAAGCCATGCTGACTGAAATTTTACCTTTCCGCTTTGAGTTAAACACGATCGCGATCGCCGGAGCGAGTTTGTGGTCATTGGCGCTATATCTAGGTTTTTCCTCAGTTAATGAATGGGTAATCGAACAACTCAACCGTTGGTTTAACTTTGCCGAGCGATCGCTTTACACCAGCCAGACAGAGTTTGAAAAGACTCGTAAAACCAGAGAATCCCAAAACGCTTTCTATGCATCATTATTTAGCATCACGCCTTTTTTGGTAGTTGGCGCTTTATGTAACTGGGGTCTGGAAATTAGTTTAGGTGAAAGTTGGGGAATTAGTACAGGAATATTAGCTTGTATGGGCGCTGGCATTTATGAACTTGGGCGCAGGGATGGAGAATCTTCAGATTAAGTAGAAAGGCGAAGACGAAAGACCTACTGCTCTCCCATCTCTCGCTATTTCTCAACTTCTTCGCTAACAATCTCTGCTATCTTCTGGGCTGCGCCGCTTTCGCCACGAATATTACGGAGTTTAGTGCGGATATCATCCAATTTTTCTGGATGGGCTAATAAGTCTAAAACCATTTCCCCAACTTCTGGTGGTTGGAGTTTACCCATAAGTTCTGGCACTATCTCTTCTTGTGCCCAGATGTTTGGCCATGCTAATAAACCTTTGCGTCTCAATAATCTCAGGAATAACCAATTAATCACCTTAGCAAAAGGCGTACCTATTCCTGGCAGATTTGCCAACAACCCAGGTAAACCATCCCAAGAACGCATAGCATCAAGTTGCTGCGTTGGTAGTAAAACAATCATTGGCACTCCTAAAGCACCGAGTTCGGCTGTGTTTGCCCCCACTGTAGTCAAGCAGATGCAGCACTGGGATAATAATTGATATGCAGGGTTTTCTTGCCACAGTTCCACAATTAAGCCCGTTGCTGTTTTGAGCAATGGTTTGCCTCTAGCGTCCTCCGGGGCAATTAAGGAAGCACCACCAAAGCCAAAAATTTTAGCAATAGAGTTCCTTTGAGGATCGGCAAAACTAGCTAAAGTTTGCAAATCCAAAGTTGGGGCTACAGGAATCACAAATTTAGTTTGCGGTCTTTTTGCGCGAATATATTCGGCAATGCTTAAAGTTAATGGTACTCCTTGGGCTAATTTTGCCGCTTTTGATCCAGGAAGTAGACCAATAAATTCAGTTTTGAGTGATGGAGTGATAGCTGAAGGGGAATTTGAATCTAGGCTTTCCCCTGCTTCTAGCATCAAATCACCCACAACGGTAAATTTGTGAGCATATTTCTGGGGGACAACAGCAGCAACTTTGGGTTTCATCACGCCAAAGCGATCGATCCACTTATGCCACCGCGCTTCCCATTCGGCGTAAACTACTGTCCGATATCCGAGCTTTTTGCCTATGACTACGGGGAAAATTTGATCGCCACCGAGGAAAACTACTACACCGCTACTTCTCCAATCCCAATTATCAAAAGTTTTACCCCAAAGCAAAAATTGCCAAAAATACTCTGCTCCTTGTACTCTATCTACTTCTGGGTAGGAAAGTGCGATCGCAGCTTCTTTACCACTAGCATTTGAGCAAGGCGATAAGACTACACTGATCCTAACTTGATTTCGGTCATCGCCGAATTTTTGTCGCAACGCCCTTACTACTGGGCGTACCCAGGTTGTAACCTCACCTGGGCCATTTGATAAAATGAGAATATCTACTTGAGTCATTAGTTAATGGTCAAGAGTTAGGGATCATTAGTCAAGAGACAAATACAGCGCTTCCGGCTATTATGCAATACAGTTTTCCTCTTACCCCTCTCCTATCATAGCTTTCAGCTTTGAGGATGTACCTCATAGCCGCCGGAAGTGCTGTATTGCTTAATTCGTTCCAAGGATATGCCTCAGAAAGAGTACTTGTATCCTATGCTTTGATGGAACTATTTAGAGGAATATCCAGAATTATTGGAAAAAGTTGAAGTCATCTGGGTTAACTCAGCCTATAACAGCTATCGGTTTGCCCTAACTATCTGGCTCATGATTCAAGCTTATGTTGAAGTAATACGCCGTACAGAAAAAGAATTTGAGGTTTTACCAAGCCTCGGGTAGTAGAAAGAACTTTTGGTTGGTTTAATCAGTAGCGTCGTCTCAGTAAAGATTACGAACGTCTTCCAGAAATGAGTGAAGCTACAATAGCTGTTATGACTCGTATCATGCTGCGCCGTCTGTGGTCTAAAGATTTACTCTATAAATGGTCTCTTAATTCACACCCAGGCAAGTTTTAGCCACTTCGCTTTTACCTCACCCCTCCTCACTCCTGTTGCTTAACCCATTCAGTTGAAAGTAATACCAGTCAAGCGATTTGCCCTTTTAGAAAAAATATAAATTTCCCCCTTGACAAACTAGGGATGACTAGTTACTCTAGTTAAGTGGGCAAGCGAGAGACGCTAACCACGACTGAACCTGAAAAACATAATACTTTGAAAGCTTAAAGAAAAAACCAATCCTCGTCAACAAGATTTTACTTTTGGGGTTTCCCGAAAAGATAATCAAAATTTAGTAACTAGGATTCCGGGAAATATTTTTTTCGGAGCCACAAACTCGAAACACAACAAAACGGAGAGTTTGATCCTGGCTCAGGATGAACGCTGGCGGTATGCTTAACACATGCAAGTCGAACGGTGCTTTCGGGCACAGTGGCGGACGGGTGAGTAACGCGTGAGAATCTGGCTTCAGGTC
>NZ_NOLK01000259.1:0-6325 GCF_002245985.1 Nostoc sp. 'Peltigera membranacea cyanobiont' 232 | reverse complement strand
CTCAATGGCGATCGCAGTATTACATCAAGGACAATTGCCTATCCCATCCCTGAACCTTCACTGTTCAATAGCTTTAAAATCTGTAGTGCCTATTCCGCATAGCTTAGAGCTTTTCTTAGTGCCATTCGACTCTGGCATTATGTAACGCTTGTTGGGAGTGCAGTACCTTTGACGGTTAACCGGCTTGGTGAGCGTTGAGGGGATGAAGCAATATTCAACCAAACTAATCATCGTGCCAGTAAATGACTTTGCCCCACAAATTAACCCGATGGTTGCCAGCACCCCTACAGTGATATTGTTGGCTGTTCCCGAACGCAAGTAATCCTCAAACTGCTTACGTTTCATTGGTTTCTTCCCCTCGTCATAGCTGCAAGCAACAACACTCCCAATGCTGCCAACCCGATCATTAGCCAAGGGGTGTCAGTCTGGGGACTGGGCTTAACTTCGTACTGTCTTACTTCTGAATAGAATCTTGTCTTACCTGTATTAGTTGCATTAGACACCATTCGATACTCGTCAAACGCCACCCAAAGAGTTGCCCCTACACTTGCAGTTTGGGCAGTCGCCACCATAAAGTCTTTACCAATGTGGATTCTGCCGTCGTATTGAATTTTGGTTAGGGTGTTGGCGAAAAATAGCCCAAGTACAATGCTGCTTAAAGTGCCAGAAGCGATCGCGGAAATCCCTAGAGTTGTTAGTAAGCTCACTCCAGCATTGGCAGTAAACACACCCAGGAATGTAGCCAGTGCTTTGTTTAGCAGTTGTTTGTTACTGAAGACATCACGAATAGACTGTTCTAACCGTTCGCCGTCTTCGCTCGATGGGGTCGGTTTTTCTGAAGTAGTTTCACCCCACATTAACGGTGTGGACTGTTCACTGGTATTTTGGAACTGCTCCCATAGGGAATCAATTTCATTCATGTTTACCTCACGTGGGTGAAACAGAAAAAGCCAGAGTCTAGAAGAGGCTTCGGGGCAGAGGGGCTGGGGGGCAGAGGGGAGGAATTGCTGTGAGTTCCTCCCTGCTCCTCTGCTCCTCTGCTCCCCTGCTCTCTTCTGTCCCCTGGCAAACGACTTACTTATGGGTTAAATGCCCATAAAATTCCTGAACCAGTCGCCTACACGACTAATCCCAGCAGTGCGCGAGTAATTGGGCTTGGGTATGCGGTCGGTTTTTGCTTCACTACCGTTTGTCCACAGTGCGCTAGTAACTGCGGTTTCGTATGCCCTATCCGCCGCATCTTGTGTTTCAGGCAGTTTGTTAGAAGCTTTGATTAAATCAGCTTCATACTTAGCGATCGCCATGAGGTCGGCTGTAGCCCCAGATATCTGAATCAAGGATGAGCGTTGCGCGTGACGGGTTGCCTCGGCAGTAGTGGCATTCACCAATTCCGCTTGCATCTCGGTCATCTCGTTTTTGAAACGCTGCTCTCCTGTTTTACTGGTGTTGATAGCTTTCAGGGTTTGCGTTCCGTGCTTCTGGGTCAGTTGCACCAGTTCGGCATAGGCTTGGTTTACATCTCCGGTGGTTTCAATGATTTTGCGGTATGCCTCCAAAGCTTTAGGCAGATTAGCCTTAGCTGTGTCAGACAGTCGCGCCATGTCTGCAATTTTGGTGATTACCGTTTGATCTCCCTGCAAGGCTTTGTTGAAGTCCGATGAGGAGACATCAAACAGTTTCCCCATTGCTCCTAACGTACCGGGGGCATTATTGGGAATATGATTTTTGAGTTTCGCAGATCCAAAATTACGTGCCATTTAATAATCTCCTAATAAGGTATTACGTCATAGTTGATATCGCTGGACTCTTGGGGTACTTCATCCCAATACCCCATGTCCTCAAATCGGCTATAAATTCTCGTTGCTAGTTGCCTTACTGGGTCGTCAAAATCATCAGAAATTAAATCAAATCTGTTCTCACCAAATGCCAAAGTATTTGCAATATCAGGGTCAATACCATTACCCAAGAATTGACCAAATGCAGCAGAGTATGGATGGTCATCAATGGTTGAATGAGTTGCTAAGAATTCCGTTCCGGTGAAGGGTGGGTAATCTTCACTTTTTTCTAGCGGTGTGGAAAGTGCCTCAATATCTGCCTCAATCTTTGCTGCCCATTGTTCAGGATTTTCCGCTTTGAATTGCTGCTTTCTCAGGGCGGAGTCGGTCAGAGGCGATTTGCCCCAATCGTTGGGATTTTTGTAGTCAAGTGTCATTTGTTAGAATCCTTGTAACGATGTGTACTTGATGCACTTTCGGCTGAGGCGATTGCACTTACTTTGGTCGGTGGGAGCGATCGCTTCATCATTAGTTCTCACAAAACTCAACAAGTTCAAAAACCTCCCTCTGCACTTGGTTTTGGCTTAATTCTTTTCGTTTGCCTTTCGAGTCATTGAAAATGAAAGGGGCATTGACTCGACAATTAGACCGATGGCTGTAGCGCAGTTGTTGACCACGGAATTGGTACAAATGATTACGCTGTAAGGCTGTCATTGAAAGCATTTGGTTGTCCCTCGACTTGAGAGTAGAATTCGATATTTAGAATCGCTTCGTGAACTTCAACAAGCGTCTGAACAGCATCACCCAGACGCAGGTCATTCGATGTACTGAAACGCTCGGAGGCTTCGATTTGTTTGTAATTGGGAGATGCTTGCACGAACCTGAGAGTCTGTTCGCAACCGAGGATGATGGTCATGATTTCGGTAGTCGTTAGCGATGGTTGTGTCTTTTGGGTGTCTTGGTCGCTCATGACTTCTTTCCTTTCCTTTGGGTTTTCATCGGTGTGGGTTGGGGTTCTGGCTGATTACTTGGGGCTTGTGGCTGGTTCGGCTTTTGAAGTACATAGCTGATGGCCCCTGCACCTCCCACGGCTGCGGCAATGGTAAACATATTGTTTTTACCGAAGTACTGGACTCCGAAGTAGCCAAGGGCTAACGCTGCTGCTGTTGCTCCAATGCCTAAAACCGTGTTTCTGAATGTGGTTCTGCTCATGCTGCCCCTTTAAAATTAGTGACCATTGCGCTAAGTGCCGATTTATTGGGCTGTGTAGATTGCGCTGTTTCAACTTTGGGTGATGCTTGCACATTGCCATGTTGAAAAATCAGCTTCTCTACACCTGCTGAAAGTGCTTGTGTCGGTGCATCTTGGGGTAAATCAAAAATCTTGCACAATTCAATTACTGCTAAGTAGGAGATGGTTATACGCCGAGATTCGTAATTCATTAACTAAGCTCCCAAAGATATTTGAGTTAATAGTTTCAACCCCAAAGCATTGATGAATTGGGGATTATTCAAAATCACAAAGCCTAAACCGGCTAAGTTTTGATCCACCACTGGCAAGGAAACACCCCCACCCCAGGCGACAAGGTATTTCGCTCGGTCTAGATAATTGCCAGCAGTCACAAAGTTGGCGAATTTCTCAATCCTGTTACTCCACCATTCGTCTAGGCATTGGCTGTACTCGGTTTCAAACTTCTTACCTGTCAGGTGGTTGCCGCCATAAGTGAAAGTGCCTTCAATAATTCCCTGGTTCACCAAGCTGGGCGAGTGCTTCACATCCTTGGACAGCAAGCTTACTCGGTCGTTTCGCTTGTCGAGGGCTTCTGCAATCATCGAATGCAGTTCACCGGCTCCACCCTCAATCAGGTGTCTGTCAATCACTGCACCACTGCCATTAAAGACAGTTACAAGCCACGTTGATGAACCGATATCGAGAGCGATCGCTAATTCTGAGGGGTCAAGTACCAGGGATGCTTCACCGAATAAGCAGTGGGCAATGCTTCCAAACCCTTCGGGATAAATGCCTGTAACTATGATTTCAACTGTCTTGGTGACAATGGAACGAGTTACAGGGTGCAGATGTTCAAAGGTGTGAGTCCCTTCTACTCTGCGCTTAATCTCTTGGCCCCAGCGTTCGGGGTTATGGTTGCTCAAACTAATTGAAAGCTTGACCCCATCGGGAATATTGAGAACCGCTAAGTCTGCAAGAATGCTTTCTAGTGCCAGTTCTGCCTTTTTCGCCTTGTTTGAGTCGAGAGGGGATATTATTCCCCGTCCCTCTCAGTTAGAACCGTGCGTACCCGTTTCCGTGTACACGGCTCCCGATATTCTTAGGGAGTGACCCTTTTGCTCATGTGTAAATAGTCGTGACAGGATTCATGGATTGCTGTAAGATTCTTAGGTTTACAGTTATTATGATTTCCATCTATGTGGTGTAAATGTACATGCTCTTCGCTTGTCAATTTCATTCCACATCGACCACATGAATGGTTCTGTTTATGTAAGGCAATGGATGTCATCCCATCGTATAATTTACTGTTGCGTTGACTCCAGTAAATTAAGTCTCCGTCATAGGGGGATTTGTCTCCTTTAACTATGACGTGTGAGCCGAGGGAGTAAGGAACTGATGGGAACGCTTTCTTTACAAGTGCAGTACAAGACTCTCTGGTGTTCCTGGTTTCCTTATTAAATACCGTGTGGGTTTTGTGATTCATGAACCAGAGTGAAAACCTTGACCCTGACATATCACAGTACCTATGGTAGTTTCTCCAACCCCTTACAATCGGTGCTAGCTTTTCGGCTTTTACCTTGGAACCATAGTTCGAGCAGTTAACGATTTTCTTGACTTTCTCCCGGAATTTCTTAAAGTTATCCACTGAGGGAGTTATTAATATTCTTCCGTCGTTTCTCACTTTGAAGTGCCAACCTAGAAAGTCAAAGCCATTTGTCGCGGCGGTTATTTTGGTTTTCTTAGCACTTACTTTCATTCCTCTTTTGGCTAGGAATTCGTCAATGTTTCTTAGTATCAGTTCTGCATCGTCTTGAGGTTTTAACACTATTACCATGTCGTCGGCGTAGCGGACGGATGGATATAGTATTTGACCTTCTGCGGTTTTGTCGGTTATCTTACAACCCGCTATGTGGGTTCTGTGGATACTTTCAATTCCGTTTAGTGCGATGTTGGCTAGTAGGGGGCTTACTACTCCGCCTTGAGGGGTTCCTTGTTCTGGAAATTCGGGATTGACTCCGGCTTTCAGGCATCTAAAAATACCATTTTTGATATTCTTAGGGGCTATCAGGTTGTCCATTATGGTGGAGTGTGAAATCCTATCGAAGCATTTTTCGATATCGAGTTCGATAACTCTTTTATCTATTCCGTTGGCGTTGCTGTTTAAGTTTGAGAATAGAAGTGCTTGGGCATCGTGTGCCGAGCGTCCTACTCTGAAACCGTAACTTCTAGCATGGAAATTTGCTTCGTGTGCTGGTTCTAGGGCGTATTTTGCTAGACATTGCCAAGCGCGATCGCCGATAGTTGGGATTTTCAGCATTCTGGTAGTCCCGTCCTTTTTGGGGATTGGGATTTCCTTTAGTCCTTGATGCTTCCAGTCTCCAGCCGATTTTCTAAGTAGAATTTCTAACTCGAAACGTCCTGTAAAATCGAGGGACTTTACACCATCAATACCTGCTGTCTTCTTACCAGCATTTAGCTGTGATACTTGTCGGATTGACAGAAATCTAGCCGCACGGGATTTCAGAATAAGTTTTTGCAAAAACCGAGCTTTCCGCTTGTTTCCTGCTTGAACCGCTTTGAACACTCTCTTTTGTAGGCGGATTGAAGAAGGCAGAAGGCAGAGGGCAGAAGGCAGAAGGTTCTATTCAGAAGGGGATTCAGACCCCTCCTGAATAGGAGCCACCAAATTTTTAATTTGGTGGGGGTCTTAAACCCTTGTTCCCTACGGTCACGGGC
The DNA here is from genome assembly GCF_002245985.1 of Nostoc sp. 'Peltigera membranacea cyanobiont' 232. NCBI lineage: Bacteria > Bacillati > Cyanobacteriota > Cyanophyceae > Nostocales > Nostocaceae > Nostoc > Nostoc sp. 'Peltigera membranacea cyanobiont' 232. Next base: position 584 of record NZ_NOLK01000259.1, on the reverse strand, counting down.
AGAGGGCAGGAATCAGAATTCCCTTCTGCCTTCTGCCTCCTGCCCTCTGCCTTTCTTGATAAATCCTGACGAAATTTCTTCCAGGGTAGATTCTTCCAAGATTCACTAGTGTAATCACTGTGCCTAATCATGCTCTGCTCCATTAAGTGTTTTCTGAATACCTTGCAGCAATTACGCCGCATCCTACCCGACTTGAGAGAGTTCCGTGTCTCATCTCACCTACCAGGGATTCGACTTTCCCTAGACTCTCAAGTTGTTTTTATTCGTTCCTTCAGATGATTGATACGTTCCGTTAGGTGTAACCAATTTGACTATCAGAAACCCTAGATTCTTACCGCTATTGAAGACTGATGCGGCGGGTTTTATCTCTGATGGAGTCGGGGGGTGTGGTTGTTAAGCCCCGCTCTTACATGAGTCATTTTTCTAGGTTCAATTTCACCGTGGGAACTTCCTATTAGGGGTTTTTTGCATTAACCCCCGAAAAGGGGGATTCTAGAATTTGTTGTTGAATGGTACTTCACTCTTTTGATTAGTACGCGAACGGTGAAAGCTAGTCAGGGTGAAGAGTATCACTATTTCTTAGA
>NZ_NOLK01000258.1:0-6463 GCF_002245985.1 Nostoc sp. 'Peltigera membranacea cyanobiont' 232 | reverse complement strand
TAACGTCACTGTCAAGTTACAGATGTGTTGCACCGGGCAACGGCTCTTAGAATGGACTCATTTGAGTAAACTTCGGTGGGCAGACAACTCAGTACAATCATCAGCAGTGAAGCCCTAACAGCCGGGCAACATGAGTGTAAAACTCGCCGCATCGCCGTACTACCAAGAACTTCGGTAACTTCCGCCACCCCGTCTAGGGAAGTTGGGAGTGATGATTCTGATTCAGCAATCAACATCGGGAAGTATTTACGGGCTAACCACGTTTCATCCTCGTCTAAGTCAGCCAAATTTTTATTACTACCGCTATTAAGACTATCTAATAGCAGGAGTAATAATTTTTTAAAGTGCTGCCAGCCCCCCCATCTCTGGGTAAATCGGCTCACCCAAGCTTGGGAGATTTCAGCAATGTTGGCGATCGCCTTTTGGTCAATTTTCTGTTTTGACTGCCAAAGCTGCGTTAATGCGTTGACAATGGCGTGTCCTGTCTGCTCACTGGCTTTACCCGCTTCGGGGCAGAGTTGGAAAGCATCAACGCTTTCTAATTTCACTCTTGGTAATTCATTTAAAAGGAAATTGAGGTCATAGTCAGCGCAGAAGTAGAATGTTAGCTCCACATTGGGGCGACGGTGTGAACGTAATCGCCCAATCTCTTGTATAATTTCTGCATTGATCAGTTCAGTGAGATACTTTTGGAAAGTGCTGTTTTTATCTTCCAGGTTGACTGGTGAACCAGTCATCACCTGATATTGTGCTGCTAAAACACCGATGTTTTGGTAGGGAATGCCAAAACTTGCGATCGCAGAAACATCACTAAACCTGTTAACACCACGCCCATCGACAAAGTGACCGTATTCTGTGCGCCCCTCGGCTTGGGTTGCAATCTGTTTCCAATCGATAATGCCAAGGTTGGGGCAGAGTTTTTTCAAGGTTTCTTTGAGGGCGTTAACACGAGCGCTTAGTGGAAGGGAGCGATTTTTGGGCAGTTTACCCAGCCCAGTAACGTTGACGACTTTTAAATTGTCGTAGTCAGGGCGTTGTTGCTCAATGGTTAACACAGGATCATTGATGCCCAGTTTCAATTTCAATTGCTGGGATTTGAAAGTGGCATCAAGATAAATATTAAATTTGGCAGAATTAGCCAATTCAGTATGCTTGGGGTTTCGGCGGTAAATGCTGAGTACACCCCATTGAGATTGGAAACTACCATCACCTTTCCAAGCTTCGAGAAAGTCAGGCAACCAGTAATTAGGCAAGTCAAGAAACTCCCTACCTGCCGTTCGTGCGCTGTCTTTAACTACCTTTTTGGCAGCATAACGAGCCGCAGAACTTTTTTTGAGTTGTTTATCTTGGGTAACATCAATAGAGTCCAAGTCTTCTAAGAAAGTCAAATCAGGTTCTACAGTTTGCTGAATCGCTTCGATATCTAAGCCTGTGGGGAAAGGGGGCAGCAGCGCACGGATGCTGGCATCATCAAAGCCGTAGCGGTCAGTGGGTTTAATTTGCTGAGTCAACAGTTGGTGTAAAACTAAGAGTGCAGGTTGCAGCTGTGATAGAAGATTTGGTTCTAACAGTAGCAGCTTGCCCACAGTGGTTTCAAAATCGCCAAGGTTCACATCAACATTACGCACGGGCTTGATGAGTGTGCCTGCTTCTTCCCATAACCGCCCAACGGTGAAAGTTTGGTCAGCAGCGTTAGTTAAGGTGACTGGTGTAGAGTCTGGGTGCGCTCTGAGTTCAGAATAATTTTGAATTGCTGTGCGTTTTTGAAAGCGGAAGCCAAAACCATCACCACTAGCGAAACGGCACTGATTCTTAAGGGAACAACCGCCACAGATGGGACTAATACCGCTCTCTTCAAAATCAAGGCTGCTAAAATTCTTGTTGCGGAAGGCATTAAATAAGTAAGCCCTGTGACAATTGCCGTCAGTGTCGGCAGTTTCACCCGCTTTAGTCCACAGTTTAAAATCCTCACCTGTAGGAGTTTTGCGGGTGGGATCTAGTTTAAAGCCGTTGTGACGCACTGGTAAGTCAACAAAATTCGTCTCAATGGGCAGTGTGGATGGGTTTCTATGGTTGGCATCCTGGTAAATTAGTTTATCAACGCCGAATAAGGTCGCTGTCAGTTGCCCCGCGTTGTAAGACTTGCCCAGTCCAGGGTGAGAATTATCTAAGATTTGTGTCCAGCCCTTAGAAACAGCTTCCACCCAAGCGGTAATATGTTCTTCTGGCTGGCAGGAGATAGAGATATTGCCTGTAACTTCAGTTATGTACGGGATATTGCCGGGCTTGTAAATAATTACATTGGGTGAAGGCGTGTCAATTTCGGGTAAGGGCAATGGTTGTGGTGGGGCTTTAAATCCTTTAAATATTGAAGCAAATGGAGCGATCGCTTGCTTTAATAAATTTTGGAAGCTGCTCAAGTCCTCTTTGACTCGCCCTAGTTCCCACTGTTCACGGCTAATTATTCCTTTGTCGCGTTCGTTGTATTCATACTGCCGTTGCGGGAAGCGAAAGCCATACTGTTTGGCAATGTGAAACAGTGTTCCGATCGTAATTCCCCCACGGCGAAAACTGCGAATCTTAGCGTGGATGTTCCAAGTTGAGCCTTTGATACTGGGCGACCACTGTTCGGCGATGATTTCCGCCTCAGATGCCCCATAATGATTAACCAGCGCCATCAACACCTGACGGCATTCGTCGTAGTTACCGCTTCCTGGGGTACGTGGTGGAATGAATGAAAGCGCGTTCTGGATTAGCTGGTCAATATCCCAGCCTTCAGCGAGGGAAATCTCACGCCACTCTTTACGCCGTGACTCAATTTCCTGAATTCTTAGCTGATACTCAATACGCTCCTGTTGCGCGATCGCGATCGCTTCACTTATCCATTCTGCTGGTAAAGTGGCTTCAGGGTTGACTAGCGGGAATTCGGCTTCTGTGCTGCCGTAGAATACACGGGAAGCGTCTTTACAAGCTGGATCATGCGGTAACTGCTGCATGAGGAAGCGTGTACAAGCTTCTACAGTATCAGCACCCTGAACATATTCGGGGAGAAGGAAAACCAACCGGAATTTATGCCAGTCTGGTTTATGACTGGCAGTGGTGTACATTAAAGCGCAGTGCTTTTGAATGAAGGAATGGGCTAGGGCTTCCTCAATGGTTAGTTGCGGATCGTAAACCTTGATGGAATTCCCATTCTCGTCCTTGATTGGCTTGTCATAAGCATCACGGGCGATATCGGAATTATCGATGTCAATTAGTAGCCACTGAGAACCGATGACATTGGCCTTACTGCGCCATTTCCCGCCTAACAATCCGGCACAGATGGCGTGACCTGCTTTAATGTGGTGCTGGACATCGGCTAGAGTGCCTTCTACATCAATGAAGTTAGCGGCCAGCTTTTTAAAGTCCCAGCTTTTGTTTGTGCCAGTGGCGTTAAACGCAAACTTGATTTTATTACCAGGTATGACTAGGGGTAAAAACGCGCTATCGTAAATAAATTTTTTCCCTGATAGCGCCGTTCTTCTGTTCTCAACTACGGGGTTTGTCATTTATTAGTTACTCCTTCTAGGAAACCGCCGCTTATCAGCCATTACCCCCTCTGTTGGTACACGCCAGGGTGCTTATTGTGGGATTTTGGTTTGACGGCAGCTTAAGGTTTTCAGTAGCCAAAAAAGTTTTTGACATTTTTGGACATCAAGAAATAATGCCAGATTGGGCAAAACCACTAGGCAAAACTGATCTAATTAATCTAATTAATCAGGGCTGTTTTAAGAGGCTACAACCCTTATGCAGCAAGGATTTCAAAAATGGATTGTCCGGGGATTCTAGAGTTTTTGTCCGGGGATTCTAGAGTTTTTGTCCGGGGATTCTAGAGCCTTTGTTTTAAGAACCAAAGCCTTACAGGGCAAAGCTTTAAAGCCAATTTTTTGAATTATTTTTTTTAAAACAAGACTGCAACAGAAAACCAGCCAACCACAGCCGATCATCAACTCGTAGTTGGGAAATCTAGAGTAATAATACTTAGTCTTGGATATCTAGAAGCGTTTGGATCTGGGTGGTTAGCTGTGGATTGAAGGTGCGCTCACCCCGTTCAATCAGGGAAATAAGGTTTTGAGATACGCCGAGAAAACCAGCCAGTTTCGCTTGCGACCAGCCTTTAGCAATACGTGCTTCTTTAACTTGACTGCTAGTCAAGCTGATGTGTTGTTCCTGTGTGGGCTGGGCTTTGGGCTGTAAGTGTTCTACTTTGGGTTTAACTTTCAATTGCGATCGTTCAACCGTGAGTTTTGCCTTGGATGCTATAAGTTCCGGGATAGGGGTTGGGGGTTTGATGGTGAGTTTTGCATCCAACAGCTTATCAAGGTAGCCTTTAGGTTTCTTATGCTTGGAGTCTGGTCTTAGCTCTTCGGGGTAAGTTTCGGGGTCAAATGCAATCTGCCAGCCCAGTTTTAGTAGTAGCTTTATGGCACTATCCCAGTGCTGTTTTAAGTCATAGGCTCGGCGGCGATCTAATCGAGCTTTATCTATAATCGGCTTGGCGAATGCAATTTCTAATAGCTCCTGTAGTTTGTAATTTCCATCAAGGCGAATTCGACTATCTAATGTTAGATATATAGCCAGCCTTAGTGCGAGTTCATCATGGTAGGGATCAATTTTCAAAACTTGTTGGGCTAAGTAGCCAAACTGATATAAAGCGTCCCTTGATTTTGCTCCTGCTCGGTTCAAAAAATGTTGAGTCCAAGCACCAGGTTGAATAATTAACTGAACTTCATTAGGCTCTTCTATTTTCCCTTGTAAATTTATCTGACCATAGGGCACAACTGTAATGTTCCACATTCGACCTACAGGGGTACTAGCATTTATTCCACCTTTTTTGTTCCTACCTTCTATCCATACTGCTTTAACTAATAAACAATCTAATGCAAACGCAGTTTTGGCTATTTCTGAGAGTTTTTTATGTTTGGGTAAATCTGTTCGCTGATCCCAACCCATATCTTTTATCAAGTCGCTGGCATTGAGAATAAATAAGCTTTCCCACGGTCTTTCCTGTTTCATTGCATAGGCAGCAAAGATTAAGTGCAGTTTGGCGCTGTTAAACCCAAATTTATCAATGATTTGTAGTGCTTCATCCCAAGGGAGCATGGAAATATCACCGGGGTTGGCAATATAATGCTCAATGAAGTTTTGAGAATCGCCCTTAGCTCTATGTTGTAAGTAGGCTATGCCATCTTCATTCTGTTTCCACAATTCTTTTTTGATTTGAGAGTCAATACTGGAAAACATAAGTGCTGCTGTTGGAATAGCTTCAAAGTCTTGGGACTTAAATAATTTTGATTGTCTAACTGTGATTGAAGTATTTGGGATGGAATTAGCTCGAGTTTCAAAATAACTTTCGTTTTCCTGAATACTATTTTGACTTTTCTCCGTTTTAGATTTTGGAACCGGAGGATATAATTCATCTTCGGCATTTTCAAAAGAATTGTTTTCTATTTGTCTCAGATTGATGGAAGTTGTTACAGGAATTTCTTTGAAAGACTGTAACAAATGACTGCGTAAAGCTTTTAGAAATTGTTCCTGGTTAGGAAATAGAGTTGAATCAATTTCTATGATTAATTTACTGAGGTCAATGTTTTCCTGACCTTCTTGATTAATCAAGTTGAGATTTACTATTAATGGAAGTTGCGGATTTAAATCATTCGCTGCCATAAGATAACTCTAGTCGAATGGAATTTATCTTCTAGGACTGCATGGGCAACAGCAGGCGGATTTCATCGGTTCGTGTATAAGCTAGCCGCCATCTAACGCCAGCAAGGAAAAGTTTTCTCTGCCAATTAAGTGTGTCAGCTATTTCAAGGCGATCGCTTTATTAATGGCAGGGATGGCAGAATTACTGTTTGTATTCATTTGTCCTTCTTGTCGTTGCTGGATGATGACGGAATCCTCCCTTGTGTCTCAGCTTCTTCTATAGCTTTTTCAACTAGGTACGCTACAAGGTTGGCAACGGGACGACCTTGGTCATCAGCCCATCGCTCTAATGCGTCAAAAACCTTATCAGGTAAAGTTACGTGAACTCTTTTACTCACTGCATCTAACATATACATTTGCCTTCTATCGTACTTTTTTAGGACTTATTTCTAGCTAATTAGTGCAAGTTTTCTCATTCAATACAAAAATCTGCTCTAATTTGTAGCTAATATGTGATATTGTAATAGACAAGACGCAAAAAGTCTGCAAATTTTTTAGAAGACCAAAAAAAACCCAATTGCGTCCAATCTTGTTTTTTGGCATGGGCATCTGATTGCAACCATGCTCACAGTTATGTCTGCAAATGTCTTACTTAAGGACTCCAAAATATGGTTCAAGCGCGAGTTGTGATTAGGGGCGCGGCGTTGGAAATGGGCGAACATCTTTTGAAAACTACCAAATTAGCAAGTTTAACAGAGCTAATTAACGTGATGTTTTC
>NZ_NOLK01000257.1:0-6482 GCF_002245985.1 Nostoc sp. 'Peltigera membranacea cyanobiont' 232 | reverse complement strand
CCCCAATCCCCAATCCCCCAACATCCAAGGATTCATCTTCGATTTAGATGGTGTGCTAACAGATACAGCAGAACTTCATTATCTAGCTTGGAAGAAGTTGGCAGATGAAGAGGGTATATCATTTAATCGCCAGGATAACGAAGCGCTGCGGGGTGTATCTCGCCGTGCTTCCCTCATGCTGATTCTTGGGGATAGACCATATACAGAAGCTCAAATCCTAGAGATGATGGAGCGCAAAAATCAATACTATGTGGAATTGATTCAAAATATGACATCCAAGGATTTGTTACCAGGTGCGATCGCTCTTTTGGATGAACTGCGACAAGCTGGGATTAAAATCGGCATTGGTTCAGCTAGTAAAAATGCCCAGACAGTAATTGAGCGATTGGGCATTGCTGATAAAGTAGATGCGATCGCGGACGGTTATAGCGTACAGCAACCTAAGCCCGCACCCGACTTATTTTTGTACGCAGCCCAGCAGCTAGAAATCGAACCAGTGCAATCTGTAGTTGTAGAAGATGCCGCAGCAGGCGTTGAGGCGGCTCTAGCTGCTGGAATGTGGGCAGTAGGACTTGGCCCCGTTGAACGAGTTGGAGCCGCTCATGTTGTATTACCCAGCCTAGCAGGTATCAAATGGGCAGATTTAAGAACCAAATTGAGTGACATTGCCAGACAAAAATATTCAGGGACTTCCAAATAAAATTTATTAAACCAATAGCATCAAAATTAAATTCAAGCGATGAAATTGATAACTAAAAGAATGTAGAGATGTCGCAATGCTGCGTCTCTACAAGGTTTATGGATAAAGCATATTTCATATTTGGAGATGTCTAATTAACTGCTGAACAGCAAAAGCTAAGATCGTCCCAGTAGAGAATCTCAAATAAAACCCAACTTTAGAGATCCAAATTAGGAGTGAGAGCGTGAATTTGGACGATTTAGCCTTACAGATCCAGAATATGCGTCAGCGCATTGCCCTTTTGCAACGCCAGAGTGAACAGCAAAAAGCACAGGAAGATATTGAACTCGTCACAGATGTATTCAAGGAACTCTACCTAGCTTTGGAAGAAATGCAAATAGCTAATGAAGACTTACAGCAACAGAATGAAGAATTATCCAGCGCTCAACAGTCATTAATAGCACAAGGTCAACGCTACCAGGAACTGTTTGAGGAAGTACCAGATGCCTATTTAGTAACCGATCCAAAAGGAGTAATTCAAGAAGCTAATTCTGCCGCCCATACTCTGTTGAACATCTCAAAGAATTTCTTGTTGGGCAAACCTCTTGCAAATTTTGTGCTTGAGAAAGAACTAATTGCTTTTCATTTGAAACTGAATCATCTACGCGATCGCGCCGCAATTCCAAACTGGAAAATGCAAGAGTGGGAAGTAAACCTGCGACCGCGTGACAAAACATCCATTATGGTAGCAGTGAAGGTAGCTGCTATCCGTAATCAACAAGGTAACTTAGTTGGACTGCGGTGGCTATTGCGGGATATTAGCGAAAGCAAGCGCACCCAAGCCAAGCTGGAATGGGCAGAAGAGGCGATGCGACAAGCGCTTGCCAAAGAAAGAGAGTTTAGTGAACTTAAATCCCGCTTGCTCACTACCACCTCCCATGAGTTTCGCAACCCCTTGGCTACCATCCACTCTTCTGCGGAACTACTAGAACATTATCGCCATCTATGGAGCGACGAGCGACAACAGATTCACCTGCGTCGCATTCAAACATCTGTTATGCATATAACCCAGTTGCTGAATGATGTATCAGTGCTGAATCAAGATGAAACAGGCAAGTTAGAGTTTAATCCCACACCTCTAAATTTGGTGGAATTTTGCCGCGATCTATTAGAAGAGTTAAAACAGAGCGATCGCTCCCAACATGCGATCGTTTTTAGCAGTGAGTGCCAATGCACCCCAGCTAACTTAGACGCTAAACTACTGCGGCAAATCTTAAGTAATTTATTGTCGAATTGTCTAAAATACTCTCCCATTGGTAGCACAGTTAAGTTTTCTGTCACCACTGCTAACGATCGAGCTATATTCCAAACTCAAGATTCTGGTATTGGCATTCCTGCTCCTGACATTGAACACATCTTTGAACCCTTCCATCGTGCCAGTAATACAGGTAATATCCCAGGAATGGGATTAGGGATGTCCATCGTCAAGCAGGCTGTAGATTTACATAGCGGCAAGATTATTGTCGAAAGTGCGATCGGTACAGGAACTACCTTTACAGTCATTCTGCCATTTTCGAGAAATTTGTATGTGTAACGGTTTGCACTAATGCTGCTTTTATCTCTGATTGGGTTTGCTATTAATTTTTGTTGCTTTCTAATGGATTGAAACCAAGACAGAGTAATTCTTTGAGTCAATTCAACCTCAAGAAGACTGGAGAATAATCAATCACTTTTATTTATTGAATTAAAAATAAAATATAGTTGCTTCTATGCTTGAAGGTCTTTAAAGTAGAGTTAGCCGGTCAACAATAAGTTGATTGTAAAGTTTTTCTTAACAATAGCTTAGGGAAACAAACTTAAGAACTTTGTATATTTAAGTGTGAGTTTAAAATATTACGCCTGTGGTAATCTCTAACAAATCAGAATACGCACTTCTAGCCCTGTTAGAGTTAGCAGCCTGCTACCCTAACGGTGAAGCCCTACAAATTCGAGAAATAGCGGTCTTACAAGACATACCAAACCGCTATTTGGAACAACTCCTGGCAACATTAAGGCGTGGAGGCTTAATTAAGAGTATACGCGGAGCCAAAGGTGGCTATGTTCTGGCACGAGACCCTGGAAAAATTACAGTGTTGGATGCTTTTAGCTGCATGGAAGGGTCAGATATTGCTGTATCTGATGATGAGCCGACTCCCAACACGGTAGAAGGTGAGCTAATTCAGGAAGTCTGGCAGGAAGCACGTCAGGCTGCTAACTCCGTTTTGGAAAAATATACACTCCAAGACCTTTGTGACCGAAGATCGATCCGAAAGCAAAAAGAACTCATGTATTACATTTAGAAAGGATGAAGTGGTAAAATTGTCATCCTTAGCTCGACTTTATCCATTTTTCTCAATGCAATGACCCTTTAAAGCATTGCAAGGTAGTGCGATCGCAAACAAATTTGGGTTTCAGTTTCACTGCATTCATAAAATTTAAAAGGTAAAGATAGTTTCTAGCGTTGAGAGGCTCTCCATCGCCCTATTTAGCAGTGGTTGTACACCTATGGCTTTGTCCAGCCAAACACGGGTGAGAGTTGCTTTTTTATCTTGCCCAGAGTCAATACAAAGGTCATGCAAATTGCCTTGAATACCTTTGTCCAACAAGTCAATAAAAAGTAATAAGACCTAGAACTAAAATTATTCTTATTTAATAGTTGAAGAAGAATTCAGAAGTCAGAATGGGCTAAACCTTAGCTACCCGCTAACAGGAGTCAGAATCAAGACGCTCTCTACGAGACGCTGCGCTTCCCCGCAGGGGTACGCGGACTCGCTTGCCGCCGGCGCTATCAGTCGGGGATTCAGACCCGCGACTGTGTTGTTGACCACCAAATTTTCAATTTGGTGTGGGTCTTAAACCCATTTATTTATCCGCTTTTTCGGTCACAATTCATTCTGTTAGCGGATAGCTAAGGTTTAGCCCATTCTGACTCCTGAATTCTGTTTCGATAAATGGCTAGATTGAATTTCTAAGTTACCAAATTCACTAATAGTTAAACATCTACGCAGTCATCAAAATATTGGATTTGCCGAGGTACTCTATATTCCCACATCCACACTGTGAATTTTGGACAGCAATCTGGGAAAGATAAGTTTGTAACGATTGATGAACTTTGAAATTATAGAGACGGGTATTCATAATGTTACCAGAAATATTACTTCGGCAGTCAAGACATGAGAGTATGCCCATTATTGGTGGTACAACAAAAGCTGATGAACCGAACTTGCAATTAGAATCAACTTTGCAGGAATTACCCTCTTGGCAAGTTCACATCGAAGTAGAGCGTCCCGGCAATGATTTAGCTATTCTCTTTAAGCAAGAGCCTTTACTACCAGGAATTATCCTCAATAATAATCAACAATATGTGGGGATGATTTCACGGCGGAAATTTTTTGAGCAGATGAGCTATCCCTACAGTTTGGCACTATTTTCCATAAAACCGATTAGAATTCTTTACAAGTTTTTCCAGACAGAGATATTAGTCTTTTCTGAAGATACGCTCATTGTCAATGCTACTCAGGCAACTTTACAACAACCACTCCAAATCACCTATGAGCCGATTTTAGTTAAAACTACGTCTGGAAAATATAAGGTGGTTGATTTTCATCAATTACTCTTAGCCTACTCCCAAATTCATGTATTAACACTCCTTCACCTACAGCAAGTAGAAGAACAATCTAGAATTGCCAAAGCAGGCTTTTGCGATCTTCAGCAAAACTATACGCGATTAATTCAAAATGAAAAGATGGCTGCATTAGGACAACTCGTTGCCGGTATTGCCCACGAAATCAATAACCCTGTCAACTTTATTGCTGGGAACCTTGTCCACGCCATCGAATATAGTCAAAATATACTCAATCTCATTAGATTATACCAACAATGTTATCCCGAACCAGAAGCGGAAATTAAAACTGCGATCGCACAAATTGAACTGGATTTTTTAACTACCGATCTCCCCCGTCTTCTCACTTCTATGGAGGTTGGTACCAGGCGAATCGAGCAAATTATTCTTTCCTTACGAAACTTTTCTCGTCTGGATGAATCTGACAAAAAATTAGTTGATATCCATGAAGGTATTGATAGCACCCTAGTAATTTTACAAAGTCGTCTCCAAAATCACCAAATCGGTAAAAGCATCAACATAATTAAAGAATATGGCGAGCTTCCCCAAGTAGAATGCTACGCCGGGTTACTTAATCAGGTATTTATGAATATTTTGGCAAATGCTATTGATGCTCTCGAAGAGTCATTATTAATAGATAAAGGAAAAATTTGCATTCGGACTCAATTAACCAATGACAATCAAGTAATTATTCGCATTTCCGATAATGGCCCTGGCATTCCAGAGAGTTTGCAAAAGCGATTATTCGATCCATTTTTCACAACTAAACCCGTTGGGAAAGGAACTGGATTAGGTCTATCTATCAGCTATCAAATTGTTGTGGAAAAACACGGTGGTCAGTTGGAGTGCATATCGGTTTTTGGCAAAGGAACTGAGTTCGCGATCGCAATTCCAGTTCACCTAAATTCTTAACTTATTTATAAAAAGGAGCCGCAAAAAATTAGGACGAAAACAATCAGCAGTTTTCTTCACTTACATATTTAATTCTAACTATAAGTTCCTGCTTTTTCACTTGTTACCGTAACAGGCTCTGACACAATATCATCTATTTTATTAAACTCTCCAGCCCGCCAACTATCTGTTGTACCCTTGATAAAACTGGCAATTGGGATTGCAATTAGCAAACCCAGCACTCCTCCTAATTTTGCCCCCAACAGCAAAGAAATCACCACCCACACGGGATTTAAACCAGTCAAATTACCAAGAATTCGAGGTGCAACAAAATTAGAATTAACTTGGTCGATTGCAACAGCTACACCTAAAACTTCAACTCCTAACCAAAAGTTTTGCAACGCCACCAAAAGACTGACTATAGCAATACCTACTCCTGTACCAAAAGGGAAGAGAGAAAACAAACCAATCCCGATGCCAAAAAGCAAAGCCAGGGGAACTTGCAGCGCCACAAATGCCAGTGTAATTGTCACACCTAACACGGCTCCCAATGTTGCTTGACCGATAAAGTAATTCTGAAAATCCTCTCGCAGTAATTCCCGCAATCTTAACCCAATGTTATGGGGAAACCACTGAAATATTCCGTCCCAAAGACGCTCGCCGTTTAATATTAGATAGACAGTCAGCACTACCGCCAGTAGCACGTTGAGAACAATACCAATAGTATCGACGGCAAAACCAAGGATTCTACCAGTAAAGGACTGAAGTTGGTTAGATAATCGATCGAGAACTTGGGTAAATAAACCACTTAAATTAATGGGAAGCTGTTGTTGACTTAACGCCCAATCCTGGAAGGCTTGCAGTTGCTGAGTTCCAGAATCAATCCAACTGGGCAAAATATTGGCTAGCTCGTTGAGTTGCTGGATAATCAGCGGAACCAAGGTGATGCCTAAAGCGACTAAAATCACTAGAGTTAAAAGCAACACTCCTGCGATCGCTAAATTACGTTTTACCCCTTGTTCTTGCAAAAACTGGATGGGATAGTTCAAGACGAAAGCCAGTAGGATGGCGGCGGCGATAATGCTGACCAAGGGTTGAAAATACTGTACAACCTGGATTAATAGCCAACCGTTGAGAATAGCAATAGGAAATGCCAATCCTATAGTTAACCATCGCGGTAGTTTGTTTGCTGATTGCATTATGTGATTACTCCACAAGAGTTATAACTTTATTTTGGCTTCTAGGATTGGG
>NZ_NOLK01000256.1:0-6609 GCF_002245985.1 Nostoc sp. 'Peltigera membranacea cyanobiont' 232 | reverse complement strand
GGATTCATAAATGGTCACGTCCATTGATTGCCGCGATCGCTGGATGTGGTGCCCTAACAACAGGTTATCTAACCATAGAAAAGTTAACAGGAGGCAGTGCAGCTTGTGTAGCACAGGCTGGTGCTAAGGGCTGTAATGATGTGCTTTCCAGTCCTTGGGCAACGGTTTTTGGTCAGCCATTAGCTTTGTTTGGGTTTTTGGCATACACCAGTATGGTGATATTTGCTTTGGCTCCCTTGGTATTAAACTCAGGAGAAAACAATAACCGCAAACAATTGGAGAATTGGACGTGGTTGCTGCTGCTAGCGGGTGCGATCGCTATGTCTGTCTTTAGCGGCTACTTAATGTACGTGTTAGCATCTCAAATTAAAGCTATTTGTCCTTACTGTATCGGTTCAGCTTTGTTCTCTGTGAGTCTTTTGGTACTAACAATTATGGGTCGCACTTGGGAGGATATTGGACAAATCTTATTTACTGCCCTAATTGTGGGGATGGTAACGCTGATTGGCACTTTAGGCGTTTATGCTGGCGTGAATCAATCAAATGTTACACCTGGAACTCCTGGACAACCCGTTAAAATTACCTTTAATTCCAAAGGAGACCCTAACCCAGCCTTCGGTTGGGAAGTTACTACTACTTCTGGTGAGGCAGAAATAGCCTTAGCAAGCCATCTAGCAAAGATAGGCGCAAAGGAATACAGTGCTTACTGGTGTCCTCACTGCCATGAACAAAAGATGCTTTTTGGTAAAGAAGCCGAGGAAATAATCAACAAAGATGTTAAGGTAGAGTGCGCTCCCGAAGGACTCAATGCTCAAACTGAACTATGTAAGTCCGCAAAAATTGAAGGCTTCCCCACTTGGATCGTTAATGGGAAAAGCTATAGTGGAGTCCAAAATTTAGAGGAACTAGCAAAAGCTTCTGCTTACACAGGGTCTCGGAACTTCAAGTATTTCAAGTAGTTACTTACCTTCAACAAGTCTCAGCTATGGTCTACACTGAGCTAGCGATAAGGTGTAGTTCACATCCCAGATCAAGAGTCTTGAGTACAGCCAACTGGATGAATACAGCAAAGTCTGTTTCCAATTGGCTTTTTTGTTTTTGGTAATAGATAATAGGTGTTGTCCAATACCCAATAACCAATTCTCCTGTGGCTTTTATCCGCAAACACCTAAAGCTCAAGGAAATTAATCAAGATTTATACTTAATTTGTGCCGATAGCCAAAAAAGTCCCAGTTGCCGTTTTGTAAGATAATTAGCCTGAATATATGGCGATCCATTCACAAGCATAGGACTCATATCTGATTTTTGAACAAGATTTCAGATGAAACCCTTATAAAAGGGGCTTTCCAGTCTTAGGATGTTTTCAGAAATCAAATCGGAATCCTATACCAGGATGTCTTTAAGAACCTTGCTGAGTTGAAAAAACTTTTAGAAACTCTATTGAACTCTCCTTTGAGCTATGTTAGTCCGATAGTTAATATCTATAGGAAATAGAGAATATTTCTCCCCACTAGGTAATGGGAATGAATCAGCAGCTAGACAAGCGTTTTGTAAAGTTAATCTTTAGACTCAAACAATCGCTTAGTCGAGGACACAGAGAATTGATTACTGCCGTCAGCGTAGCAGTCTGCGTTCTGCTTTTGCACTCCATCGGATTATTGCAATCTTTGGAGTTGGCAGCTTTGGATCAATTTTTTCGCTTACGTCCAAATGAACCGCCAGAAGAGCGGATTACGATTGTAGTGATTGATGAATCCTATTTAAACGAAATACGTTCGTGGCCGATTCCAGATACGAAGATTGCCCAGCTGTTGCAAAAATTAAATGTCCACAAACCCCTTGCTGTTGGCTTAGATATCTACAGAAATTTGCCAGTAGAGCCAGGGAACCAAGAACTGCGTAATGTTTATAAGTCAATGACCAACTTAATTGGTATTGAGCTATTGACAAATGACAAAAACAAAAACATTAGTGTTTTGCCTCCACAGGGACTGAATCAGAATCAAGTGGGCTTTAATAACCTGCTGTACGATCTTGATGGTAAAGTACGTCGCAGTTTGTTGTATTGGTACGTTGATAATCAGCCACACGAAAGTTTTGCTTTGAAGTTGGCTTTATTGTATTTAAAGTCAAAGGGAATTATCCCCACCAAAGCAAAAAACAACCCTGAGTATTTGCAATTAGGTAAAGCAGCATTTACTCGTTTTGAGGCTAATGATGGTGCTTATGTGGGAGCTGACGACAGAGGCTACCAACTTTTGACCAATTTTCCCAAACCCAAATGTCAAGGTTCATCTAAAGTATTGTGTAATTTTCGCCAGGTATCGATGAGAGATGTACTGGCAGATAAAGTTAAAGAAAACTTAATCAAAGATCGGATCGTACTCATTGGCTCCACCGCACCCAGTCTCCAAGATTTTGTATTCATTCCCTATTCCAGTAGTCTAATGGGTACGGCAAAGCCTGTACCTGGTATTCAACTGCAAGCTTATTTTATTAGTGAGTTAATCTCAGCAGCTCTTGGTGGACGGCCCTTACTCAAGGTCTGGCCTGACTTAGTAGAAGATTTGTGGATTTTTGTCTGGTCTTATCTAGGAGCCGTGACTACATGGCGGATACTACACGCAACGAGAGGTCTGCTCAGTATCTTAGTTTCTTGTTTTGTATTGACCCTGAGTGCATACCTTGCTTTTTTGTATGGTTGGTGGATACCACTCATTCCCTCACTGTTTAGCTTTGGCAGTTCAGCTATATGGATGACCAGTCATATTGCCCACATGCAGGAAGAGTGGAAACGTTCCAAAGAATTTTTGCATCACGTCATTAACACGATTCCCGATCCAATTTTTGTGAAAAATGAACAACACCAGTGGATTGTTTTAAATGAGGCGTATTGTCGATTTATCGGTTATCCGAATAAGTTATTAATTGAAAAGTCAGACTATGACTTTTTCCCTAAACATGAGGCTGATGTGTTTCGACAACAGGACGATCTTGTATTTCGGACTCAAAAACCCCAGGAACATGAAGAAGAATTTACAAATGCAGATGGACAGACTCATCAAATTGCCACTAAGCGATCGCTCCACAAAGACTCAGCTGGCAATTTCTTTTTAGTTGGGGTTATCCGAGATATTACTCAGCGCAAGCTGATGGAGGAACAACTCAAGCGGACTGCTGCTGAACTATTCCGCTCTAACAATGAATTAAAACTCAAAGAAGACCACTTGCGTTATTTAGCGTATCACGACCCCTTGACCGGTTTATCCAATCGCAAATTTTTTGCCGAACAACTTTATGAGTCGTTAAATTGGGCGCAACACAATAACCTCTTGCTGGGACTGCTGTTCATCGATCTAGATGGCTTTAAGCAAGTCAATGATACTCTGGGGCACGAGACGGGCGATCGCTTGCTAATGACTATCGCTGAAAGACTGAGCAACTCTTTACGCGCTAGTGATACAGTTTCTCGTTTGGGCGGCGATGAATTTACTATAATTTTACGGGCAATTCCTAACGTCCAAATAGCGGCTAAGGTCGCCGAAAAAATCTTAAGCAGTATTACTAAGCCAATTGTTTTGGATGGCTATGCAATCCGAATCTCTGCCAGTATTGGCATTAGTGTCTACCCATACAACAGTCAAGACAGTGAAACTTTGATGAAGCAAGCAGATGCAGCAATGTATCGGGCAAAGCATCTGGGTAAAAATCGATACGAGTT
The DNA here is from genome assembly GCF_002245985.1 of Nostoc sp. 'Peltigera membranacea cyanobiont' 232. Classification (NCBI taxonomy): domain Bacteria; kingdom Bacillati; phylum Cyanobacteriota; class Cyanophyceae; order Nostocales; family Nostocaceae; genus Nostoc; species Nostoc sp. 'Peltigera membranacea cyanobiont' 232. The sequence continues at coordinate 2,888 of NZ_NOLK01000256.1, read as the reverse complement.
TGCTTAATTAGTCAAGGGTCAAGTCTCCAGATTTTTCTTTTTTTAGTAAAAATTTTTACCTTAAAATTCGGAATTTGGATTTTAAACACATGCAAGGTACGGTCTTGAAAAAGCATTGTGTATATGTCTAGAGATGGTTTTTTAGTCAAGATATAGAGTTAGCAAGGCTTTTTGACCTGATAACCAAAACTAATAATATAGGTAAGCAAGAAATTAGTTCTTAGAAGTAATTAGGAAAAAAATATCTTTGCATAATTATTTTTACTGTCAAAATCATACTTATACTTAATAGTGCTATTACGGTCTTTTGTATTCCTATACTTTTTTAAACCCTTGCAATATAACAATTATATTATTCTGTCTTTATATCTCTTTACTTTGATAAAAACTTAACTATACAAGGGATTAAGTATTATTTTATATTTGACAAACTCGCTATTCAGCAGGCATAGTGTTTATACTTAAAAGCATTAAGATATTATTAATAAATAGTGAAGTAGATAAAAAGCTTACAGTGATTTATCAACATATCTAACTTTAGACTGATGTAAAAACGGTTCATTAAGAATATTTCTTAAGTATAGGAATTATTTAATACCAGCAAATTAAAATTGTTGTACAAGTGAATACCACGATTAGTTGTAAACCACTAGCAATAATTTAATAAAGTTAAAATATTTTTCTCATCAATATAAGTAAATACACGTTAAAAAATAAAATCACCTTTAAAAGTCAAAACTAGTAAAATTACCGAGTCTATGAAAACTAACTTCCGAATCACAAAAATCATGATATTATGTATAAGTGCTTACATACTAATACCGAAAATTGCCGCTTACACGGGTATATCTAGTACTGCAAGTGCTAATACTGGTGGTGCTACTAGCAACAATACTTCAATGACCCATCAAGTCAGTTCTCAAAATTTAAAAGACACATATATCCCACCAAATTATGGTGGCCCTGACAGTCAGCATGGTAGCGGCACTCGCTGATGACCATTTTGGATTTTAAATTTTAGATTGTGGTAAAGTAGCGCGTTCGTGTAGATCGTGTCTTAGACACCACATCTTTATGCTTGGAGATATGCCATCGCTCTTGGGAGGGCATCTATAGTCTTTAGTGAGTCTCTTACCTTGGAAAATGCCAAGGGTAATTTATTCAAGATAATAGTGAAGATTTCCACCAATGATGTGTTTGTACAAGGGTATGAACTTGCCAATTTGGGTCTGGTTGCGAATAGTCTAAACGGTAGTGTCCACCTCGGCTTTCGGTTCTAAAAGCAGCACTTTTGAGAATTAAATTAGCCACATCTAATAAATTGCGGGTTTCTGCCCAAAGTCGCAATTGCCGTTCAACATCTGGTAGGTCAAAATTAGCTGGTTCTGCTGGACGTAAAGCAACCAAGAATTGACTTAAAGGCAAGGCAGCAAAATCTTGCTGCCAAGATTCGACAGTGGCGATCGCAGTTTCCAACTTTGATTGCTCCCGACAAATACCAGCATTTTCCCACACCAGACGCGGTAACTTCTCTCTGAGTGCTTCTAGCTGTGCTTGCTGGATGTTTCCCTCGCTAGCATCAACACTAAATTTACGTGATGGTAACACTGGTATTTCTGAGGGCAACCCAATATTTTCTAGCTCAATTTGGCTCATTTGGGCCCCGAACACAATACACTCCAGCAGAGAATTACTGGCAAGACGATTTGCCCCATGTACTCCGGTGCTAGCAGTTTCACCCACTGCATACAAACTTTTAATATTTGTGCGATTCATTAGATCCGCGACAATCCCACCCATCCAGTAATGAGCAGCAGGCGCTACAGGAATTGGTTCGTGGAAAACATCAACTCCCCAATGCTGACAAACTTTGATGATGTTGGGAAAGCGGTGACGAATCTTGTCCGCAGGGATCGGGCGCATATCCAACCACACATGGGCAGTCGCCAAATCAACTGCGGTACGTTGTAAATGGCTGAAAATTGCTCTACTGACTACATCTCTGGGTGCGAGTTCACCCGCAGGATGGTAGTCAAAAGCAAAACGCCGCCCTTCGTTATCAACAAGGTGTGCGCCCTCGCCGCGGACAGCTTCGCTAATCAGAAAGCGATCGGCACCAGGTTTAGTCAAGGCTGTGGGATGAAATTGGACAAATTCCAAATCGCGGAGGATGACCCCAGCCCGATATGCGATCGCCACTCCATCACCCGTACTCACCGCCGGGTTAGTGGTTTGGGCAAATACCTGACCGCCGCCGCCAGTTGCCAATATCACAGCACTAGCCCTTACCCATGTGATTTTTCCTTGATAAAACAGGCTTATTCCCTGACAGCGATCGGTTTCGGGTTCAATCCACAAACTTAAAGCTAAAGCTTGCTGAATGACTTGGATATTCGGGCGACGTAATACTTGGGTGGTGAGGGTGGTGGTAACTTCTCTCCCTGTGGTGTCCGCAGCATGGAGAACGCGGTTGCGAGAATGGGCAGCTTCTAAAGTTAAAGCCAAGGCTTGACCATGACGGTCAAAAGCAACCCCCAAGTTAACTAGGGATTGAATGCAGTTAGGGGCAAGTTGGGCGAGAAATTCTACAGCATTGCGATCGCACAAACCTGCACCTGCCAGGATCGTATCTTCAATGTGTAGCGTGGGAGAATCTTCTGGGGAAACGGCTGCGGCAATACCACCTTGCGCCCAATCACTGGCAGACAAAGCAACAGTTTCTTTGGTAATCAAACCGACTCGCAAAGACTCTGGTAGACACAGCGCCGTGTATAGTCCAGCAGCACCAGCGCCGACTACTAAGACATCAAATTGGCTAGGAATATCTATCTGAGACAAGGTAATGAGGGAGGGGGGAAGAGGGAGCAGGGGAGCAGAGGGAGCAGGGG
>NZ_NOLK01000255.1:0-6624 GCF_002245985.1 Nostoc sp. 'Peltigera membranacea cyanobiont' 232 | reverse complement strand
TCGCCAAAAGTCTCGGCGAGCCGCTATGAATGATCAGTATATGCTTTCCGTTTTGACGGCGGCTTTCTCAAACTTAACTCTCTGCTAGAATCCAACTGTCAATAGAGTTTGAGATGCGCTAACCCTGCTTGCAAACAAGTTGGATATTAGCTAACACTCTTGGCTGGACTTTGGGTGGTTTTATAGGTAGTATTACATTATTTAAAACTCTTTTTACTGTCTATTTTATTATAGGATTACTTGCTTATGGATTCTTATTCGGTATGCTCAACGGAGCTATTACAGGAGTGTTTTTAATTAAAATCATCAAGGATAACAATAGATCAATAACATGAGCCAAGTGATAAAGTTACGCGAAGGCTTTCTCCTTTTTAAGTATTTTTTATTTTCTAATATTATTTTAATGAACTTGCTTATTGCTGGATGTGCTGAGATATATTCACCAGGAGATGAACCACAATATGAAAAAATTGCAGAAGATAATATTATATCTATGATTCAGACTCAAAAAAACTACTTTTCAACCCATAAAACTTTCCTGAAACCACTTGATAAACCATTAAAATCAAATTCATCTTTTTTCAAATCTGAAAAATGTTATGGTTACTACACTAAAACTATTCCTGAAATTAATGGTACATCAACTGTAAACGGTATTTATATTTATGCAAGACAGGAAGCATGTGGTGGCAATTGGGGTATAGATTTGAGTTCTTATGTTGGTGGTGTTTTTGTCGTTCCTATTATTGATGCTAAAGAAATAAAATTGGTAAGTATCGTATGTAAAAGTACTGGGCCAGGATATGCACCCTTAAATCATCGACCATACTATACAAATGGTTTAGTAGATTGCCCTCCTGAAGCCAAAAAAGTATATTTAGAAACTGAATTATTTAAGAATAAAAATGATGACGCAATCTAACACCATTAAACAGCAGCGATCGCAAAGAATATTAGAACTATTTGCGTAGGCGTAGCCTGCCGTAGGCATCGCACCTACGCCAGATTTTTGACTAAGATAATTCCTTCACCACACCACTGGATCATGGCTAACTGGTGTGAATAATGATCCCCTGCAAGGAGTGATGGGGTTCTTGGGGTTTAGTAAGTAATCAAGCGGACATCATATTAAAGTGCTTATCCAAACCGTATTAAAATGTATTTGACATTCAAACAAATATAGCTGTGATGTTTTTCATAAAAATTGCCAAGGAGAAAAAACAATGATACAGCCAGTCATTTTAGAAAAATTAGAAGAACTCCCTGAGTCTCTTCAGATAGAAGTGCTTCATTACATTGAGTTTTTGATAGAGAAGCACGCTAAAAACTCTACCGAAGAAAAGCAGACAAACAAGCGTCGCGTTGCTGGAACGATGAAAGGAATGTTTGTTCTGCCATTGCCTAATGACTTTGATGAGCCGCTTCAAGATATGAAAGAATATATGGAATGAATAGATTACTATTGGATACTAATGCTTTCTGCAAGCACTAACAGATAGTAAAATCTTAAGTAATTGACATGATATTGTAAAGCAACAGACTGCGGCGAAATAATTATAATTTTAAGGAGATTGCTTGATGCTAAACTCATGTCATGTTTACCTCTTACGAGATGGGCAACATCAAGTCCTAACGATTCCTGATGAATTTGCTCTATCCAGCACAGAAGTTTTGTTACGCAAAGAAGGTAATCGATTAATCATCGAACCCATTTTTTCCGGTTCTCTACTTTCACTGCTTGCCACTTTGGAAGACATTACAGAAAACTTTCCTAACATAGATGAAGGGTTACTGCCACTCGATGATATTGTGCTTTAATCCTGCCCAATGACCTATCAATACCTGTTAGACACCAACATCATTTCAGATTTGGTAAGACATCCTCAAGGTTTAGTGTTTCAGAGGCTTACAGCCTTAGAGGAAAACTGCATTTGTACCAGCATTATTGTAGTGTGCGAACTGCGATTTGGTGCAGCTAAAAGTGGCTCTCTCCGTCTTCTTCAGCAACTAGAAAGCATCCTTGAAGTGTTACCTATTTTGTCGCTGTCGCCTCCGGTGGATCAGCACTATGCATTAATTCGTACACATCTAGAGCAAACAGGAAGACCCATCGGCCCTAATGACTTACTGATTGCGGCCCATGCTCTAGCCCTTAACCTGACGCTTGTTACAGCAAATGTCCGTGAATTTGAGCGCGTACCTGGTCTAAGGGTAGAAAATTGGCTACTTTGAGGGCATACATTGGGGTACTCTAATTATTATTCATTGCAGTTTGTATAAATTAACTCCTATTCAAAACGCCGTCTCCACAACTGTCCCCACCAAACACGCTTTATCCAAATTAACGCCCCTCAAATTTGCACCTTCTAACTCTGCACAGAGTAAATTCGCTCCCGTTAAATTCGCCCCCGCCAAATTCGCCCCCCGCAAGTCGGCTTCTTCCAGGTTTGCTTCACTCAACAAAGCCCCTTGCAAATCGGCGCGACTCAAATCTGCACCTTTGAGATTTGCCCCAGTTAGGTTTGCACCGCGCAAGTCAGCACCGCGCAAGTCAACGCCTTGCAAGTTTACATTCATCAAATTAGCACCACTCACGAAAGCACCCGCCAATGACACATCACTGAGTCTGGCTCCCATCAAATTAGCGCCACGCAAATTGCTACCCCGCAAGTCAGCACCGGTTAAATCTGCTTGCATCAGGTTTGCTCCCATGAGGTTCGCCCGCAAGTCAGTTTCTTGGAGGTTCGCCCCCATTAAATTCGCTCCCTCCAAATGTCCACCTTCGAGTTTGGAAGCAGCAAAATTAGTACCAACAAGGTTAGCACCAGCAAGATTAATCCGGCTTAAATCCAGTCGGGAGAGTTCCTCGTCTTCTAAATTTGCCCCTGGAAGTTGTTTGAGTTTTCCTAATCTAATGGCTTCAATATTCATGTAAAGTAACTACCAATCTCTTCACTTATCTTGCTGTGGCTATCCCATTGGGAATCAAGTATCCAGATGCCGGCGCTGACTTTGGGTGTCATCAAGGGTAAGTCGAGTCCCTGTTGTAAACCCATAACTAACAAAGCTAGGGTATCTACAAGTTTAGGGTCAAAGTGGCTAGATTGTTGCTCTTTGCACTCATCTAAAGCTTGAGTAAATATCTGTTCCCGGCTTTGATTTGACGATTTTCGCTGATTGACTCGCCATTGAAAGTCTGCCAATAATGCCAAAATTCTCGATTCTAGGGGAATTTGATCTCCAGCTAAACCTACTGGTTCCCCTGCGCCATTCCACCATTCGGTTTGGTGAGTGATAATTTGGGCAACGGCTCGCAGTCGTGGCATGGTTCGCAATACTTGCACCCCTGGTATTAAAGGACAACTGGGGGGATGTAGGTAGCGTGCGGGTATATGATCAGAAGTCAGGACACTTTCGGCATTTTGTAATGGATCTATGCGATGTAACAAAGCCGCTAGCCGCAATCTCTTAATTTGCCATGCGGGAAGATCCAATAGCTGGGCGAGCGCTTCCGCAAGTACTACTACTTCCGCAGCTGCCATTGGATTGTTGACATCTGCCATATCCATCAGTTGCGCCATTCGCAAAAAGGCTTGGATTTCGTTAGAAACCAAGTTGCGATCTAGGGTTTGTTTCTGAAGTGCTGTGGGGATAGATAAATTATCTTGCCCAGTCTGGAGGTAATCTACTACACGGGAAACAACTGCAACTAAATTTTCTGATCTGGCCATTGACGGTACAATTTGTTGTTTCTCGGCTGTGAGTTTTTTCGCCAGTTCTGGGTTGTATTTTTGGATGTGAGCGATCGCTATTTCTGCTGTCTCTTGGACTAACTCCGGCTCAAATGTCCACAAGCCGTAGAATTTCCGCTCTAAGTCTGATGTCGGTACTCCACTGCTGCCATAATCAGCTTCTGATAATTCTTGACAAATTACCATTGCTGTGTAATTAGGCGATAAGATAATTAAGTGCCACTCCTGCGCCACTGGGTCAACTGGAGGTAATGCCACTAAGTCTACATTGGGTAGCTGGCTGGTGGGATGTTCAGCAAAGCCGGATTCAGAGGCAGCCACGATCGCAATTTGGCGGCTGTGCTGGGCGATGTCTGCATATCGTTCAGCTTCTTGGAGATACCATTTCCCCTGTTGGAAGGCTGTGATCACTAGGGGTGTACCGTCATCGGTTAAGATATGGTCTTCTAGAGCGTGGCACAGGGCAACTAGGGTATTTTTATAGTAAACACCGAATCGAATTGGCCTGGTAGTATGGCGATGGGCTGTTTCTAGCTTTTGTAGGATTGAACCTTCTAACATGGGATTTGGTAAAAATAACCGCAGAGGCACTGAGGACACAGAGGGAGAGAGCTACGGTGTACACACAAGTCTGAAAATAGCTGACTAACCAAGGTTTTATCCCACCCTAACCCTCCCGTTATAAAGGGGAGGGAATTAGATTTTCTGTTTCCCCCCAATAAACGGGGGGATTAAGGGGGGTAAATCCGACTTGTGTACACAGCAGAGGAGGAGAGGGGGAGAAATTCAGAATTCCGAATATCCCCGCATTATTGTGTTTTCTAGGATATACCGGCTAGTTGTTTTTCTTTCGTCTCTATTGGTGCGGAAAGTGCTGCTTCTAAGTCGGCACAACCTAGTTTTTCCTCTAAAATTTTCATGACTTCGCGGCCGAAATCGTTGGGGTTTTGTTGCCAAGCTTGCAAGCAGACTTCGCCGAAGAATGAACCAAGGGGTTCAGGATTCCAGAGGAGTTTTTTGGCTGTCCACGGCATCAAACTCATTGGATCGTATCCTGGTTTGAGGATGCCTTCTTTAAAAGCATATTCTTCTAAATGGGTATGGGGTTGTAGTCCAATAAAGAAAATCGCAGGTTCGACTTTATCAGCACCAAAAATCCGTTCTAGTTCGCGGTGGTAGGCGATGGTTTGGCGGATGGTTTCGGGACGTTCGTCAATGACGTTAAAGGAGTAGTTGACGGAAACTAAGTCGTTGAAACCAGCTGCTTTTAAGTCACGGCAGTTTTGCAAGACGGTTCGCAGGTTGTACCCCATCCGCATTTTCCGCACGAGTTCTTGAGAACCACTGGTAATCCCGATTTCAAAATAGTTCATCCCGGTTTTCGCCATCAATTCACACAATTCGGGTGTCAAATTGTCCGCTCTGATATATGCTGCCCAGTGGATATCTGTCATACCAGAATCGACGATTTTTTGCAAGAGTTCTACGGCATCATCAATAAATTTTCGGGCGGGGATGAATTGGGCATCGGTAAACCAAAAGTTGCGTATGCCGCGATCGTATAATTGGCGCATCTCCGCAACTACTTCATCTGCTGGGTTGATGCGTACTTGTTTGCCTTCAACGACGGTGTAGACGCAATAGCAGCAGTTGTGGGGACAACCACGCTTAGTTTGTACACCTATATAAAAGTCTTCTTCTTGCAGGTAAAAGTTAAATTCCGGCCAGATGCTTTCGATGTAGTCGTAGTTACAAGCTGTTTTTTCTAGTGGGGTGGGTTGTTCGTGAATCAGCCGTTGACGTGGTTGGGTTTCTCCTACAACATAACAGCGCTCATCTCGAAAATCTCTACCGCTTAAAAGCTTTTCCAGCAGGGTTTCCCCTTCACCCACAGAAATAATTGCCCCTTGTGGTAAGCTTTTACCCAATTGTTCGTAAAATACGCTGACTGCACCACCACCTACAACTACACGCGCATCAGAATGATATTTTTGGGCACGTTTTAAACCGCGTTTGATTAAGCCCTGATTTTGCCATAGCTCTACATAGTAAGCGATGAAGATTCGTAAACCGCCGAATCCGCCACGTAGTTTTAATAGAGGATTCTTAGCGTAGTAAAATTCAAAGGCGTTTTGTAGTGGGTTGCCACCACGTCCACCAACTGGGGCATAAATTTGAATATCCCGCCAAGAAAATACGAGCAGTGTCGGTTTAAATTCATCGATACAGCGATCCAGAGCAGAATTGTAATCTAAGGGTGGCACTGTTCCTAAATCAAAGATGCGCTGCTCAATATTAGGAAACTGCTTATGGACATGATCGCTCAGGTAGACAACCCCAATAGGAAAGATGGGGTTACAAGGAAGGCGAACGTAAAGAATTCGATTTTCCATAATCTGTTTTTTGACTTCCATCTTGCCAATATTTGGAGAAAGCGAGAAAAATATCGAGTTTTAAAGTGTGTGCTTGTTTTATTAGGTTTTAATTATCACAATCGCACTTGACATTTCATTTGATTGCTGGTATTTAGAAAACAAATGTTAGCAATTGCAGAAAACGCTAAAATTGCTATGCATAAAACATACATAGAATTTATAGATAGGCTTTATGAAGATATTTTTCATATAGCTTTACCATAACATTGAGTTTATTCATTAAGCGATGATCCCAACCTATTAATCTTGGGATAGATGAAACAACAAAACTCACTTCCTCACTAGGCAAAAAGCAAGGGGATCGTCGTCTTAGGGACTTCCAAAAAATAAAATATACAGTAGGGTGCGTTAGCGACAGCGTAACGCACCGCCAGATATCTCGGTGCGTTACGGCTTTCGCCTAACACACCCTACTGTATATTTTATTTTTTGGAAGT
>NZ_NOLK01000254.1:0-6652 GCF_002245985.1 Nostoc sp. 'Peltigera membranacea cyanobiont' 232 | reverse complement strand
CTGGGAGGGATGGGGGGGATGAAGGGGATGAAGGAGATGGAGGGGAAAGCCAAAATATGCGGTAGCCTACGGGTGGGATTTCGGGGGCGAAGAATAGTAGGGTTGATGGTTCAGATGATTGGGAGACAAGCTGCTTTCCAGAAGTATCGTAAATCTGCCATTCTTCTGGTGTGGGTAAGGCTACAGAGACTACCTCAGAGCGTTGCCAATTGAGAGAATTGAAAATGAAAATAGGCAAACTATCAGGTTTTGGTGGTTCCGATGGGGTAATGTGAGATGCGATCGCAAAAAGTGATTCCTGTAATATCTTCGTTCCGACTTGTTCTACTTGCTGCCACTGGGTTAAAGCATCTGTGTAAACTTGATTAATTGAAGAACCAGGTAAAATATCGTGAAACTGTTGAAATAACACCTGCTTCCAAGCTGCTTCGATTTCTGCTTTGGGATATGTCACACCACAGCTTACGGTTGCCAAGGTAGCAAATAGTTCAGCTTGATATAATAAATTTTCACAACGACGATTCCAGCGTTTTTGGTCTGCGTGGGTAGTGTAGCAACCACGATGGAATTCTAAGTATAGTTCGTCATTCCAAGTAGGGAATGATGGAGAATCAGAACTTCTGACCCCTGACTCCTGACTCCTGACTCCTTTACTGATTTGCTGTAAATACTTTTCAGCCGTCGTGAATTCTAAGTCTGGGAAAACAGGCGACTTTTGCCAGCGTTGGGCGGTTTCTAACATATCACGGGTGGGACCGCCGCCGTGGTCGCCGACACCGGGAAGCCAGAGGGATTCTGATAAACCAGTTTGGGATTGCCATTCCAGAGCGGATGATGCCATTTTAACTGGGTCAATGCTTTCACCGATAGGTGCAGACATCAAACTAAAGACTTCGCTACCGTCAGGCGATCGCCACCAAAAAGCCCCATAATCAAATTTAGTAGTATCATTCCACCGCAACTTCTGAGTGACAAAATACTCAATTCCGGCATTAGCGAAAAACTGCGGTAAAGTTGCACAGAAACCAAAAGAATCTGGAACCCATACTATAGTCGAAAGCTGGCCAAATTTTTCCTGAATATAGCGTTGACCATACAATAGTTGACGGACTATTGATTCACCAGCAATTAGATTGAGTTCCGGTTCCACCCACATCCCGCCGACAACTTCCCAACGTCCAGCAGCTACCTGTGCTTGAATCGCCTGAAACAAATCTGGGCGATGTTCCTCAATCCAAGCATAAAGGGCGGGAGTGGAATGGCAGAAAATTAACTCAGGAAAATCTGCTTGCAACTTCAGAACCGACTCAAAGGTGTTTTGCGCCGCATTCCAAGTTTCACTCACAGGCCATAACCATGCTAAATCTAAGTGAGCATGACCCAATAAGAAAATTTTAGATTTTTGATCCCCCCAACCCCCCTTCAAAAGGGGGGCTAAGATGTCGGATTGAATTAAATTTTGACGTAGAGACAAAAACGACTTTACTAATCCCTTCTCTTCCTCTGTGTCCTCTGTGCCTCTGCGGTTCGTAACTTCTGCCACCATCGTCGCCAAAACATCTAACTTCTCTGGTGTAAACTTTTCCAAATAAAGTTGCATCACAGCTAACTCATCAGCCACAAAACCCGGATCGGGATTATTATCAACAGTAGACTCATACACTAGGAGCGATCGCACTAAAGCACCATCACAATGTCCCGGACTCTCTAACCGCAAAGCCACAATAAACTCTTCCCCTGGTGTTACCCCCTGACTCACAAGCACTCTAGGCGAACAATCGAATAAATCACCCTCCAGCACTAACTCCCCATTCACGTAAATCTCAGCAGAATCTGCCCACCAAACCAGCGCCAGCCGCAAAGATAACCCAGTTAAGGGATAACCCTGTAAATCTTGGGGAACCACCAATCTTTGCACTAGCCATAGCACTTTTTTCCCGCCTGTCCAAACGATATGTTCTTTAGCATTCAACTCGACAGGTTGCCAATGAGACAAATCAGTAGCTACAACATCGGTAATAATCAGGTCAGATTCCTGATATAGCCAGCTAGACTGAAGATTAACTTGACAAAAAGAGCGTAGTTGCTCAATTGCTTGTGAGATAAATTTGGTATGGCATTGAGAGACAATCGGGGTCATATATTCGCTAAGATGAGGTGTTGGTTGTTTTTATTGTTTGGCGCGAGTCTCACAACTTAACAAGACTTGAACTAAAAAATTACTACTTATGTCTTCTGGTTCCTCTGGTCGTTATCAAAGCAGACTATTTAACTTTGTCCACCAGCAATCTCGGCGGGTGACACAACAGTGGGAACACACCTTCCGGCATTTGCAAGTTGCCACTAAGTGGGGTGTGGAGGCACTACTTTACCCAGTGTATCTACTGTTTCAGTCATCTGAATCATCTGGAAAAACGCTACAGACCAAAGAACCGCAAACTAGACTAAAGTTACAACCAAATGATACCGATTTCCAGTCCAAAATTCCAAATGCTGATAACCCCATTCAACAAGTACTAGAAGCAGTCAATTATCTGTTGTCAGATGAAACCACCTTTACTCCTGCAAAAACATCTGAACCTTTCAATGCCCTGGCTTTATTAGGAGTTTTTCGGCTGAAATTCGTTTATAAGAACTCAACAAATAACGTTAGTCTTACTAAATCCTCAACAATTACAGAAAATCAAGCGGTAATTCTCCATCCTTCACAGCTAGAGAACGCTTCCAAACAAGATTTTCCAGTAGTGCGAGGAATTGCCACAAATTTGATGAATCGTAGTTTAGTACTTGTTACTACCGACAATGAAATTCTCGATATTTTGACACCCCAGCAGCAGGCAAAATTAGAAGAAAGAATTATTAACGAAGTTGCTAATTACTGGCAGTATTGGCGATTGGTTATAGCTAAAAAAGAAACGGAGTTATTACCGCAAATCGATCGTTTATTAGTAAAGCTCACTGAGGGCGATACAACTAAAATTCCAGTTTTGGATCGGGGAATACCAAAAGATTTAGTTAAAAAAGACAGATTATTGGCCTTTTTAGATATAGCCGTTGCTAAGTTAGAGTCAAATGCTTTAGTCCCTGTGCAAGAGCGTAGCCAAGAAATTGTTCAAGTTGCCCAAACTAAGTTAAATATATTTATTTATGGCAAAGAGCAATTAGCTGCTAATGGAGAAATTGCAACTAATACTGATGGTTTGGAAACTCATACATTAAATCTTCAGGCTTTGATTGAGGCGGCGCTTAATTACTTTTTTGGTGTTGGTAATAGAAAAACACTTGAGCCAACAACTAGTGATGAGCGATTCCCAGGTAAACTATTCTCGTCACGCCTTAGAAAAGCCTTGTCTAATAGCCCTCTGTTAGAGAACCAGGATTTAGTTGTTGACCCTTGGCTAACCTGGGGGGATTTATTTGGGGACACCGAAACCATTACTGACAAGTCAGTTACACTATCTGAAGTCAAAAATCCTGCTTTAGCGGCAAGTTTATCAGTAAGGCATTTTCCACAAAAGAATTTAACTGTAAAACAACCTAAAATCGGATCTGGTTTGGTACGAAGGAAACAACCAACTAGTAGTCTTGTCTCAAATCAAAAAACATCTGGAAAAGTTGCCTCTGTAAAACAAACCCAAGCCCGCATTTCTCAAACTAAAAGCGAGAGTCGTAAAGGTGAAATTTTACAACAGCAATTTCATCAAAGTAGTCAAGTTGAGGCACAACCAGATTGGATAGAAACTAAAGCAACTTCAACAGGCTATGAGAAGCACCCCTTAGAGCAAATTTTGGCATGGGTTGATTATGCTATGCTCTGGCTAGAAGAAAGATTTGTAAAGGTTTTTCAGTCGTTACGACAACTATGGCAGGGAAAATAATACTAGTTTGTAATTTTGTAATCTAAAACAGCAAATTTAATCCGGGTTTACAGGTTTATCAAGAAGAATTCAGAATTCAGGAGTCAGAATGGGCTAAACCTTAGCTATCCGCTAACAGCATGAATTCTGTACGACTGGGTTATAGCGCAGCGTAAAGCCTGCGGCATAGCTTCTCTACGAGAGGCTGCGCCAACGCTTAGAGCGAGTCTTCTCCCAAGGGGAGACGCTACACGAACGAGCGTCTGAATATTGGTTTAAAACCTTGCCCCTTGTGGGCGAAACAAATTTTAAACATTATTCCTTACTAATACTCTATCCCTTTATGTGTAGAGTATTATGAATGCTGAATTCTGAATTCTGACTCCTGTTTATATCTATAACCTAATTTTGGAAAATTGGTATAAGCTGGAAGATATTTTTTAATAACCTATTATAATATTCACAATTATTCAGAATTCAAGAGCCAGAATAATTAAAGCCTCCTTGCGGGAAGATTACTTCGGTGTGAGCGTTAAGGGACTTCCAAAAAATAAAATATACAGTAGGGTGTGTTAGGCGAAAGCCGTAACGCACCGAGATATCTGGCGGTGCGTTACGCTGTCGCTAACGCACCCTACAAAATTGGATATTTTTTTAATTGGAAGTCCCTAAGTCGAATATTTTAAAATATTCGGCTACATTCAATGTGAAAGAATCAGGATAAAATTTGATGAATCAATATATATATGAATCATAATCATGACTAAAAATATTTCAAATAAATGTCCTATTTGTGGTAACGAAGGAATCCATATTCGTTCATTGTCTAGAAATAATATTATGAGCGAATTAGAAGATTATTTTGCTGAAAAGCCTCCAGAAAAAATTGAAATAATAGACTATGAGATCCAGCAATGTAAAAATTGCTCGCTTGAATATTCTTTCCCTCTCGAAGCTGGTAGCCAGTCATTTTACCAATGGGTTACTACTAGAGTAGGTTATTATCCAGAATCTAGATGGGAATGGTTGCCTGTAATTGAGCAAATAAATCAGCGAGAAAAACAGAATTCGATTTCTATCTTAGATGTGGGCTGTGGAGGAGGGAATTTTCTTGAAATTGTCAAAAAACTTTCAAATACTCGTATAGTTGGCTTGGATACAACTCTAAAATCTGTTGAAAAATGTCAGGCTAGAGGATTTGAAGTTTATTGTGAAACAATTGAGAGTTTTTACAATAAATTTTCTCATGAAAGGTTTAACTATATATTGTCCTTTCATTGCTTAGAACATATTAGTCAACCAAAGCAGTTTATTGCGTCAATGTTTTCTGTTCTTAAACCGATGGGTAGCATATTTATCAGCACTCCTTATTCACCTATGTCGGTTGAGTCAGATTGGTTTGATATATTAAATCACCCACCACATCATCTGCTACGCTGGAGTAAAAAATCTTACGAAGAACTAGCACATCAATTGGGTTGTGAGATAAAATTTTATATGCCACCTGCAAACTCTGTGATAGCAAGAACAACAAACAATTTTAGTTTATCTAAATTTGGAAAAAATCAAACAGTATCTAAGTTGAAGTTATTCCAAGAAATTATAAAAAACCCTACTTTATTTTTGAAAATATTCTTCGATCAATTAAGGCGCGAGCGAGTTAATAGAAGTGTTGCCGCAGATATTGTATTAGTGGAATTAAAGCTCTCCTCAAAAATCAAATAGAATTCCTCTTCTTTGTTCTGAAAATACGTAAAAAATTAACCAGATGATTGACCATAGCGATCGCATAGCTTCTCATAGAGAAGGCAGATTTCAAGGTGTGGGAGGATGTGACCTGTATTACCAAAGCTGGCATCCAGAGGGTAAAGTACGGGCAATATTAGCGATTGTGCATGGACTGGGAGGGCACAGCGATCGCTACAGTAATGTAATTCAACATTTGCTACCCAAGCAATATGCTGTTTATGGCTTAGACTTGCGTGGTCATGGACGCTCACCAGGTCAGCAAGGCTACATCAACGCTTGGAGTGAGTTTCGCGAAGACTTAGGAGCCTTTTTACAGTTAATTCAGACTCAGAATCCTGGATGCCCAATTTTTCTTTTGGGTCATAGTTTAGGTGGGGTGATTGTCTTAGATTATATTCTGCGTTATCCCCAAGAAGCATCAGTTTTGCAAGGTGCGATCGCTCTTGCGCCAACCTTGGGGAAAGTTGGGATTTCACCGATTCGAGTGCTTTTAGGAAAAATGCTCTCACGGGTGTGGCCGCGTTTCACCCTAAATACAGGCATTGACATTAGTGCTGGTTCACGAGATCCGCAGGTTTTAGCAGCGATCGCTCAGGATACACTGCGACATACCCTAGCTACTGCCCGTTTAGCTACAGAATTCTTTGCAACACTTGATTGGATTAATGCTCACGCAGGGGATTGGCAATTACCATTGTTGATTCTCCACGGTGGTGCAGACCGAGTGGCTTTACCTGCGGGAAGCGATATCTTTTATCAACGGGTAAACTGTAAAGATAAGCTGAGAATTGAGTATCCAGAAGCCTATCACGAAATTCAGCGTGACCTCAATTATCCAGAGGTAATGGCTGATTTGGAAGATTGGTTGGAGGCACACCTATCACCCCAGACAGCACAGTTAGTACGAGGAAGTGGTGAGTTAGAGTTTCCTAGTTTTTAGCTTAAACGGCTAGAAGCCACACACTGTAACCCGCATTTCTCACAAGCTTCAGGCGTTTGATAGAGCAGAGGGGCAGAGGGGCAGAGGGGCAGAGGGGAAAGAACTT
>NZ_NOLK01000253.1:0-6696 GCF_002245985.1 Nostoc sp. 'Peltigera membranacea cyanobiont' 232 | reverse complement strand
AATGAACCACGAGTCCGTAAACGTCGCCCAAAAATTTACCCCTTGATGACGAAACCCCGGCATGAATTACGCAAGCAATTGCAAACTGCTTAAACCGCAAGGGTTTCGGCTTTTCTTAGTGCCATTCGGCCATGTCTATTGCTCCCGTCTGTATATTCGCCAAATTGCCGCTACCTTCTAACAGCTTCGACTTGTCGAGAGTTGTTTGCGCTAAACTGAACAGCTTTTCTAAGCGATCGCTAATATCCACAGGAAATTCTTGAGCGTTCGGATCAACTGCTGGATCTGACTGAGCCAGTTGTTCTAACCCAGCAATAATTTGCTCTGGGCTGTAGCTAGCACTCAATAATTCAAATAATTCTGCACGTGTGAATTTGCTATCCGACATAATGGGTTTCTCCTAAACTGTGTGATGTAAATCCCAGTTGCTCTTGTTCAAACTGGGCGCGGGTGTACTCGACTTTATTTGCTTCAACAATTGCTTCGACGAGAGCTTTTTTGTCAATCCCTTGAGTGATATCTCCAAACAATTCACCAATCTTTCCTACCACCCACACTTGATAAGATGTGATCGGTGCAGCACGGAGATTTTTCTCTTGGGCTAATGCCTGCATCCTCATAAGTATTAATCTATACTCTGGAATCAAAGAGGCGACTTTTGCCCATCGTTCTAATGTCCGGGGACAAATACCTAAAATTTTTACCGCTTTCGCTTTTGACATTGATAAAACTAAGGGATTTACCCCTGATTGGCTTTGTTTTTGATTAAAAAGTTGTTTTCTCCATCCTGATTCCATGAACTTAGTCAAATCCGTATCAATAGCCTTAAAAAGATAGTCAATATCCGTAGCATCTAAGTGTCAATATGGATATCAATATGGATGTCCATGTGGATATCAATGATCAGCGTCTATTGACTGTCTATTGACCTTGCTCTTTTATAATAAAAAACCGCGCCAAGCGGTTCAAGCTACTAAGTTGACAACTTTGTTGACAACTTTGTTGATAACTTAGAAATTTTCAGTGCAATATTTACCAAGCTCCTTCGGGGCGGAAACTTTTACCTTCTTTCAACCATTTATTATGATGTATTGCAGCTAAAGCTTTTACTCTCGAAGATGGTTGACGATGAGTTCTAGACGATTTTTTGCAGGCATAAGCTGTCATTGTTCTGGCTCTGATATTTAAATATTCTGATGCCTGTTCATAACTCAATCCCCAAATTTCACAAAAAACTAATGGGTCAAGTTCTTTGATTTCTTCTGTTTGTGCGCTCATATTTCTAGCTCCAAAGTTACGTTTTGGGGTGACTGCCCTTTCTGGCAGAAGCGATCGCCTTCTTTGTCCGGTGGCGATCGCTTTAATTTATGCTTGGCTCTTTTATATGAACTGGGCAAATGATTTCCCCTATGGTCATTTTGAAGCCTGACTTTGTTTAACCAACACTGAACGTAGGTACTGCCGACAAGCTGCTTCTCCTCGATAAATCAGAATCCGCAGCGCCTGTATTTCCTGCATTGGAGAAACACAGATTTCGGCAATCGCAGCAATCAAATTCTGTTGCTTCTGCACGTAATCTTGATGCTGCTGCTCTAGCACAGCAATCTTGGAGTTTAGTTGTTGTATCTGCCGTAACGCTTGCGTCAGGGACGATTCTTTGTTTCGAGAGCGATTATTTAGGGTTAATGTCATTTTCTTGCTCCTTCTTTAGATAGTTGAAAGCCTTGCCAATCGGGGCATTCCGCGCTCTCAATGCCTTCGGGATGAACAGAACAAATTAAAGGGGAGCCGTTGTAAGAGATCCCGTGATAGTATTTGCAACCTATACAACTGGTGGGTCTATTTAAAGGTCGAGGTCGGCGCAACATAACTTGGTCAATTTCATTTTGACCAGTAATTCGGTCAACCATGAATGCTGTGATCCCAGTCCCGGCTATTGCTCCACTAATGACGTACATGATATTTCTGCCGAGATATTGAGTGCCGAAATATCCACAAATAATTGTTGCTGCTGCTGCACTAATACAAGAGAGAAAAACTGGTCGTTTCATATTTATTGCTGCTTTTTGGGTGGTTCGTGCTTAGATAACAGAGCGGCAAAATCATAAATCGTTACTGTTGGTTTTGGTTCCGGCTCCGGCTCCGGCTCCGATTTTGACTCTATTACCAGTTCTGGGCTACCCAAACCGACTGCATTTTTAATTTCCTGCTCCATATTTATTCAGGTTCTCCTTGTTGATTAATTTGCTCCACCCGATCAATTGCATCCACTATTTCTCCTAAAATATTGAACGCATCATTTAGCACCACATTTTTTGATGTAGAGAAATACTGCGAAGACTGAATGTTGCGATAATCTCGGCTACTGCCAACAAGCCGCAATGTATGTTGACAGCCTTGTAAGATAGTCCGAATCTCTGATGTAGTTAACTTGATTTCCATTAGTGTTTTAACCTTGAAAAACTGAATCGATTTCGCCGTTATCAATAGCCTTCTTTGCGTGGCTAACAGCTTGCGTATGATTGTCAAAGGTTTGAGTTGAAGGTGATGCCCAAGTTGTTTTAAAAAAGCCCTGCTGACCAACATGAATATCTACAGCACCATCTGATAACTCAGTAGTCTCAATTTTGTAGCCGCCATGCTTGGTTTTGTACTCTTTCATTGTCCGTTTCTCTCCCTAAAATTTATCCCGTTTAATACTAAAACTTGCTCCGACTAAAGAACTGCCTAAGAAGACGGAAAAACTGACCAACATTGCACCCAGGCAGATATTTTTCTGTTGCTCCCAACCAGAGATGATTATGTTGGGATTAGCATTTGTCTCGATTACTTCTAGCCCCCAACAAGCCATTGCCCCTACTCCAGAAAATCCAGTAATTAGCAGAGAGACAATTGCAGTTGTTTCTATGGTGCGATCGATGAAAATCCTGGGGTTGAATCTTCTCCTAGTACGGCGGCGAAGAACCAATTTACTCTTGTGGTCTAATTGAGATTGGTAAACAATTTGTTTGTGGTTAGTCATTTCGCTTCGTCCAACTCCACAAAAAATCCTGCACCTGTATTTGTCACTTTTACCAGCTTGCGATTGACCAATGCTTGAATCACCCCCAGACTAAATTTGATACTGCCCAATCGAGCGCTACCACCACAACGACCGAGATATTGTAGACACTGTGAGGATTGATCGGTAGAGGTGGGAGAAGTGGATTTTTTCGGCATGATATTTTTCCTCTTGATGTTATGAGAATATGTGATCCCTTCAATTCAGTTCAGGTAATTGTGCAAGCGCATTGAGTCCAGGGGTGACAGCATCTAATACAGCATCTAGTGTTGCATATTTGCGCTTGTAGTGAGGATTAGTCCCGTCTTTTTGAATTGGGTTAAACTCTGCCTTTGCCTTGATTAAAGCTTTGATTAGTTCTTGCATTGTCCAGATCCTCTTTTACCAATCATTTTCGTTAATATCACCAGACACTTTTTTGTTAGACTTAGCTTTATTTATCTGAAACTCTGAGGCTTTCAACACAGGCATTGCCGCTTGCTTTACCGAAGCTTTAGCTTGTTGATAAAGGAATTGGGTTATTCCATCTGCGTCTTCCCCATCCTCGACTTGCGCCCATAAAGAGCAACCTAATTCCAGCGATTCGTAGTCGCCAAGATTGAACTTTCTGGAGTAGCTAACAGATACAGTGGTGAATTTCATGTGGCTATCTTTTGGGAAATATGAATTGTCAATTATCTTCGCTAGTATCAACCGTTTCAATACTGATTATTTGACATAAATCGCTAGCTTTTACACCAACAATTACTGGTTGAATTTCAGTAGATAATTCCTCAATGATTGAATGAAAACCAGGGTCTTCATCATTAATTTCAACCTCAATTAAACCTGCATTATTCGATATAACAGTTGCCCAGCTTGGCTTCATGTTGAGGAATACTGGTTGTGTAGAGTTTCATACTTCTGATTCCTGATTGAACTTGACCTCGACAATTTCTTCAACACAACCCATCGCTTGATCCAAATAGTGCAGGACATCGCCCAAGTGAGTTGCTGCTTCTGGGTCAATCTTCTTGTCTGCAATCAACAAGAGCCAGTTTTCATCTTGGGCGATCGCCTGAATCTTTTGGTAGCAGGAGTTGAATTCTTGTAGTATTTCTATGGGTGTCATTGTTATATTTGTGATGTAAGTAAAACAGTCTTATTGAGGAAGTGGGCAGCAACGCCCACCCCTTTCCCTACGCTGCAACTAAATCTCTAGTTTTTGGAACGTACCTTTTCAGCCGTTTCCACTCGTCACTCGTCAGTGCGTCAAATTCTTTATCGAACAAATCCTCTTCCGTGGGTGGTTCTCCCGTAGCCGTTGTTGATACCCTTGCCACCTTCATGAAGTCGTCTAGTCCAACTGCTGCATCAACCGGCTCGGCGTATCGAAGAGAATCCACTCCGTTAGACCAGTGGGTAATGTACTGAAATATCACCCCAATCATGCAATCAGCTTTGTACACGCGATAGTTTCTGGGGCAGGCTCCGTTAACGTAAACTAGTTTGTAGCCAGGGATTTCCATGACCTCTGCATTGGGGTCTGTTGGAGGCAGGAGTATTTTCTCTCTTAGATTATCCGACTGGGCTTCTTGAAGAGAAAGTGTGGTAATCATATTTCATGTGCCATGATGATTTCGATTGTCTAAATTTCGGTTGAACAGCGATTGCTTGTCTCTTGGACTGCGATCGCCTTTTTCACTTTTAGGACTAGGAATTTCTTACACCTCTGCATTCGCATCTGTAGCAGGTAGGAGAATATTTTCTTGACACTCATCTACTTCAAGTGAGAGGTTACTTGCTGTACTTTGTGTCATGATTCTGTTAATTAACGATTAAGCTTGAAGGCGATTGCTTTTGTCTTGGGAAGCAATCGCCCTTTCTCGCTTCAGCAACTTACGCCGCTACTGCCGCTCGGACTCCCAACAGCGCAATCACATCTTTGGCACTGCCAGCAACCCGATTTACCCCGTACTGTCTTGGTCGAGCGTACCAACCTTGTTGATTGCATCCGACGAAGCCAACAAAATGCCCGTCTTGGTAGAGTTTGGTGCTGAATGATAGCCAATTAACTTCGCCGTGATATAGACCAAAAGCAGTGCAAGCTGTTTCCAGTTCATCGCTCAATCGCTCGTTGCGCTCCAGGGGTGTTTCTGGCAGAGTCGCTTTGACCTCTGCAACTCTTGTAGCGAACCAGTTGCGGTCAAATGGGAGCCGTCCGCCACCGACTAATTGCACCCATACTGTGATTCCGCCTTCTATCCAGATCGTGCGAACGGATTCGGGTTCGACTTCGATAATCTCGCCAATGATGCGGCGATCTCTACTGGTGAGAGGATCTTGGGTTGGGGCTACAGCTTCGGCTTGGGATTCGAGAAGGTGGTTTAGTTCTGCTTGGGCTAGGGTTTGCTCGTCACAAGAAGAACTAGGAATTGCTTGCTGTGTTAGTGTTTCGTAAGTCATAATATTGATCTCCGTGATAGGGGAAAAGGCGATCGCTGAGTTTTCCAGACAGTAGCGGTCGCCTTTGTTATGTGTGCAAACAACGTTGTGGTTTGGCACAACGCTCTCAAAAAGATTTGGCGTAGCCATCAAAGCTAGTTGCTAAGAGCATTATCAAGACAGCAGACGGCAGCATCAGGGGACGTGTACAGCTTTAACAACGTCAAAAGCTAATCGTCTAACGTCTTTTGTTAATCATTTATTAAGTGCAAATCCATTTCCCATCTGTGTACCCATCGCCTTCTCTGGTTGCGCCAGTGCCTCGGTTACTCATCAAGCGGTGACTTTGGATTGTGCTGTCAAAGTTCTGTAGTTTTTAGTGCTTCTTTATTTATTGAAGAGGCATAACACTTTTTCCTCCTTGTTAATTACAAGTCTAACTTGGAATATAGCCTGATGTCAAGAGGTAAACTTGTATTTTTATAAGTTTAATTTGTAAATATATTGATTATTTTTGTATATTTCAAAGTCTGAGTGCTAACATTTGTACTAGTGTTAGGTAGCGGAGTACATTTAAGGTGTTGATTTTTGTGAATCAGACTTTGATTAAGTGGAAACTAAAAGAGGTAATGGCAAGATATGACATCAAGGCGGGTGATCTTGCCAATGAGTTAAATCTCAGTGCTAATTCAGTATCAAATTTACGGAAAGCCAAAACAATGCCACGCTTGGATGGTCATTCCCTAAATAATCTCTGTAACGCACTAAATCGTCTAGCGCACGATTTAGATAGGCAGATTACTCCGTTCGATTTAATTGATTACACCCAAGATTCAGATACTTCTGCCTCTTCTGAAAACCCTAACAGCAGTAAGAGTAGCGCACTAAGTCAAGGCCGAAAGTCTTCAGCAATTGATGCTGAAAATCAAGCCTGTTTAACGGCTGCATAGCAAAAGCGATCGCCGCCCGTCACAGCAATGCGATCGCCTGCTCAATCCGTTTACCACAAAGTGAGCTAACTATAATGCTGCCATATTTTTGGAAAATCCATCTGACAGCTACCCGGTTCACTTTGGTTAAACTGGAATGGCACTAAGAAAAGCCGAAACCCTTGCGGTTTAAGCAGTTTGCAATTGCTTGCGTAATTCATGCCGGGGTTTCGTCATCAAGGGGTAAATTTTTGGGCGACGTTTACGGACTCGTGGTTCATT
>NZ_NOLK01000252.1:0-6746 GCF_002245985.1 Nostoc sp. 'Peltigera membranacea cyanobiont' 232 | reverse complement strand
TTGCTGGGTGGGTTTACATTAGAACAACGTGGTAATTTTTATCACAACCAAAATGTCTGGGTGAAAAGCTCAGAAACTACGACTGGTGACATCCTTGGGCGCTGACTCTAAGACTACAGCACCGGCTGACCAACCTCACGGGAGCCCTATATTTCCCTTACAAATCAAAATCAAGGCTGAAGGTTTGGTCATCAGAATCCTCTGGTTTAGAGTCTGTAGATAGCTCTTTAGTCGGCTGAATAAGTTGGTTTGACTCAGTATTAATCGGGGTGAAAGCTACTTGTTGAGTAGGGAATGTACCCTTTCTGAAAGCAAAATAACAATCAATGATAAAGTAAAGCGTCTCCAGGTAACTTTTACCTAATTGCTGTGATTCTGCAAATATCCGCTCACGATAGCTATCTTTGATCCGAACTTTTTCCGGTGTCAAGTCAAGTTTTTCTGTCATTGTTATAGCTTCCCAGATGTGTTTGGTGAATTCTTGCTCATAATGGTTTTTGCCATTTCTAGAAGCCCAAAAACATTAGCTTCCACTGGATTATCCAGAATTTTGAAACCGTTCTTTTCTAAGAGCTTCTTAAATCCAGGTAAGAGGCAACCTCCACCTATCGCCCAGATTTCATCCCCTTGGTGCTTCAGATGGGCGCTCGATAGATTAAATGGACATCTCCGGTTCAGTGAACTAAGTCGGACGAGATAGTATTAGTCCAACTTTTTCCGAATCTCTTTTGCCTTAGCTTCTAATACAGCCAATAAATCTCTCAGTTGCTCTTGCTGGATATCTTCGACCTTAGTTGCTGAGACATCTCGAATTAGAGAACTGATTTGGTGACTTGGTTTAGGTTTTGTTTCAGGAGCATGTTCAGCAATAGTTTGGGCAACTAGAAAACGAGTTTGAGCGACTGTTAGCCTTTCTTGCAAAACTTGTGATGTAGCATCTTGTCGGATTTTAAGAGCTTTAGTTTCTTCAACTTTTAAATTTTTAGAATTTAGTTTTTGGAGTGACCGGGCATGGTTTGCACCAAGTCCTGATTCTCTAATCGCAATTTTTAAGTCTTCTGAAAGCCGTAAGCAAGGAAAGACATTTGCATCTACTGATGCTGGATTTTGTTGAAAACGTAGTAACAGAGGAATTCTGGGAAGAAATTTTTTTGGCGATCGCATCCAATATCGTTGATATCTGATCGGGACTATTTAAATTAACTTGGTATACATTCGTAGCATGAACTTGATTACTCCCTATTACCACTTGTAACCCAGGTTCACCCAGCAGATGCAAGATTTAACTTAGCTTTTCCCTCGGCATCCAAGTGATGCCTACGGCGGGCTGCGCCTACGCAGTTTTCCATTAATTTTTCTAAAAAATCATCCTCACCCTTATTTACCACAATAAGCGCCTAAGTGTATATGAAAAATTTCTCAGGCTATCATACTGCTACTTGCAGGTCTGTAGTATCCGTATTTTTTCCAGATATGGCCCCTGGTTGTAATACCCAAGCAGCAATCGCTTGTAGTATTTCAGCCTTTTCTTTAGGTGTGGCAGATTCAATTAGTTGAATAGGCGTTAACTCAACTACTCCTATTCTCGCTAGTGCTGGAATTCTACAATTTTCTGGCAGGGCATGAAGGATTTTGAAGTAATTACCAGCTTTTAGGTCGTTTTTGCCATCAAGAAACTTACTAATAGTACTCTCGTGGACACCAGCCCTAACAGAAATCTCTCTTGCTGTTAAGCAACTTTCCCTAATTGCTGTAATTAATATTTCTTGATGTTTATCCATATTGCCACTACTTGCTTTTTTTCAAGTTATTGAATACTATCAAATCTGTCTAGAAAATACAATTTAGCAAAAATCACACTGGCTTAATGGTGCTGGGGTGACAGTTTTGTGAAATTTTAGCGACTTTTACAACAAACTAGCTCTACTTGCATATGCGGGTAAGGGCAAAACTCATTTTATCCATATTATGACAGACACAAAGATTCAGGGGAAGTTCTACCCGCTCCAACATGAAGAATGGCTAAGAGCCTGCCGGGAACTAACCCCAGCACAGAGGGATGTACTCTACTACCTTCGCACTCTCGACCCATACAGCACCGGAATGGAAGTATCACCCTCAAGGATTGCCAAGGATTTATCTACCGCAGAAAAGCCAGTTCACCGCAGTACTGTAGGGCGTGCCCTCAAAGCGTTGGATGAAAAGGGATTTGTCGATATGGAGCTTCTTAAGGTTAAGGTTCACGTTCTTACCAAAGGCTTACACTGTTGCGATGAGGCAACAAGTTGCAATGAGACAACAAGTTGCGATGAGACAACTTTGTTGCCTGACCGCAACTTAGGTGATCATGACGCAACTTGCACGATCGCTACGCAACTTGCGCGATCGCCACGCAACAAGCACGAGCCAGAAGTATCGCCAGATAAAGATTCCAGCACACCTAAGATTAATAAGACTTATTTAGAATTTATAGACTCTCTCTCAGAAACCGAGCGAGCGAATTTTTTAAATTTTTGTGAGGAAAAGACAAAGAACCTCAGCCAGCCAGTGAACGACATTGAGGCTTGGTTAGCTCACACCACTAAAGCCGGACAGAACCGTTGGGAAGTTTATTACAAAAAATTTGTGACCTACCAACAAGCCGAGTCCAAAAAATCTCAAAGTAGCCGTAGCAGTCAAATGAAAAAGTTTCAAGAGGAACTTGAGCAACAACGACAGCAAGCTATGTCCATGTACGGCAACACAAATGAATCAATGGAAGCTTTGCCAAACTCAAGTCTATTATTTCAAGTTGCTTATGACTGAACAACTAAGTTTCCAAGGTGATGGTAGCGATGCCTACGGCGGTAAACTACGCCTGCCACCCCAAAATATTGAGGCGGAAGAGGCGATTTTAGGCGGTATCATGCTTGACCCAGAAGCAATAGGTAGAGTGAGCGATTCTTTGATTCCAGAAGCTTTTTACATCAGCGCTCACAAAGATATCTATCAAGCAGCTCTTAGGCTCTACAGTCAAAGTAAACCCACGGACTTGCTTACAGTCACCAGTTGGCTGACTGACCATGATTTACTTACCCGCATTGGTGGGAGAAATAAATTAGCAACTCTGGTAGACCGCACGGTATCAGCTGTGAACATCGACGCTTTGGCAGGGTTAGTAATGGAAAAATACCTGCGACGGCAGTTAATCAAGGCTGGCAATGAAATTGTGCATCTGGGTTACGAAACTGAAACTGAGTTACCCAAAATCCTTGATCAATCACAACAGAAGGTTTTTCAACTTTCTAACCAAAGCTTTGGTTCAAACACCGAACACAACAGCACAATTACTATTGCAGCTTATAAGGAATTAGATTCAGGAAGCCCTATCTACTCTACAGGACTTGATGAACTCGATAATTTAATGGTCGGATTTGAAGGCGGTACGCTCACCATAGTTGCGGGTAGACCGTCAATGGGAAAGTCCCAGATTTCGTTGCAACTAGCTCTCAAGATGATATTGCTCCACGATTTACCTGTGGCTATCTTCTCGCTGGAGATGACAAAGAAACAATTAGAGTACAGACTGTGGAGTTTAATTAGCGTCACCAATGCCTACAAACATTTAGGATTAACGCCACTGAAGAACGATCGCATCCGCAGACATCGAGCCAAATTTCAACCTTTAGCAGATTGGGAATTCACGCTTATTGCCAAAATCGTTGATATTGCCTCAGAACTGCCGCTTTATATGAATGATTCAAGGGGCATCACCGTTTCACAAATTGCATCAGAATGCCGCCAAATTAAGGCTAAAGAGGGAAAACTGGGGCTAGTTGTCGTTGATTACCTGCAAATGATGGCAGAAGATTCAGGCGGCAACCGGAGTTATGAACTAGGAGATGTAGCCAGGGGACTTTACAAAATGGCAGGGGAACTGGATGTACCCGTGCTAGCACTGTCCCAAATCTCTAGGGGAGTTGAGGGCAGACAGAATAAGCGCCCAATGATGAGCGACCTTAGCCAATCGGGAATTTTAGAAATGGTGGCAGACAATATTATTCTTGCTTACCGGGATGAGTACTACAACCCAGACACTACAGAGCAAGGAATATTAGAGCTAATCATAGCTAAAGCACGGCACGGTGAAACAGGCACAGCAACGGTATTTTTTGACAAGTCCTATGGAATTATCCAGAATTTGCGGTGATGGAATATCGGAGTCCTCAAACTCCACTCGATTCCATCCACCTCCTGTATCGGAACTTTTACTGGGGGGTATTGATAATAGCCCTAGTAAAAACTCTGAACAAATAGACATACCCCTAAGTATTGATAACCCTAGTAAAAAGCCTGAACAAATAGAAATACCCCTAAGTATTGACAACCCTAGTAAAAAGCGCAGAAATTGGGGTGAGGGTAACGGCACTATTCATTGGCGCACCATTACTAGGGGTGGAAAGGACTATCCCCAGGCTTATTATCATTGGCAGGAAAAAGGGAGAAAGAAGACCAAGTACATTCCCAAGAATTTACTGGGGGTTATTCAAGAAGCAGAGTTCAAGAAGCGCCCAATTAGAGAAATTTTGACATTACTGGGTGTTGTACCTAGCCCTAGTAAAAACACATTACTGGGGGATATCGAAAACAGCCCTAGTAACGATGTCGAGCAGTCAAAGATAACCCCCAGTAAAAATAGCCCTAGTAACGATGTCAAACAGTCAGAGATAACCCCCAGTAAAAATAACCCTAGTAAAACTAGACGACACAAAGGATTAGGTAGTGGCTCCATTCAGTGGAAAACCATCACCCTTCACGGCAAAGATTATCCCCAAGCTTGGTATCACTACGAGTTTTGGAAAGATGGCGATCGCCTGGTTAAAAAGTGCAAGTATATTCCAAAACGACTATTAAGCAGAATAGAGAAGCTAGAAGCAGATAAAGCACCAGTTAGAGATATTTTGTCAGTATTGCGTGTAAAATTATAGAAAAACTTCAGAAAAGCCGCACAAATCGTAAATAACACTTAATTTGTTTTCACTGATTTTTCTTTATCAGTGACCAAAACTTTGTGAAACATCTTAATCTCCTTCATTGCAATGGAATTTCGGCATCCGCAGGCATTCCCGGTTTTGCTAGCCTAATCGGTTGCTCCAAGTTCAGTTTCACACCAAACACCTGTTGCACGCGATCGCTCTGAAAATAAACGTTCTCTGGGGTAAACGAGGCTTTAGAATCTATAGCGGTAACGGTTGCTTTAAAAGACTTTTGGTGTTTAGAATCGTTATCTAAATAAACATTGGCAAGTTGTCCGACGCGAACTTGAGCAATTTGCCCACCGGGAATAAAGCCCCGCAGATAAACTTGACTCAAATCTACAACTCTCAGCAAAGGGCGCGATGGTAGAACCACTGTACCGGGTTCAACGCTGCGTGTCGTGATTACACCATCAATGGGGCTTTTCACCGTCAGATTGTTCAAGCGACTCTGAATCAATTGTTGATTCGCTTGGGCAGTTTTCACATCAGCTTGGGCGGCTGCTAGTGTGTTGTGTGCCTGTTGTGCTTGTATCTGCAATCGACTGACATTAGTTTGTTGTCGCCCTGGATTCAGGGTTGTGGTTTGTGCTTGCGTCAATTTTGCCTGAGCAATGTTAACGGCTGTCTGTGCCGCTTCCACAGCAGCTAAACGGCTTTGCAAAGCAGCTTTGGCAGTGTTGTAAAAGGTTCGCGCCACGTCATAGCGTTGTTTGGTTTCGGCTCCTTTGATCGCCAGATGGGCGTAGCGATCGCTATCTACCCCCGCCTGTTCAACTAATGCCCGCGCTTCTTGGACTCGTGCTTGTTCTTGTTTCACAACAGCCTGGGCAGTTGAAACGAGGGCTTTACCTTCCGCGACTTTCCCTTGGGTGTCGCCCTGAGATTGTTGTAAATTCAGATTCGCATCCCCTAGTTGATCTGCCAGAACGGAGATTTGTAAACGGGCGTAGGCTTCTCGTTGTTTTGCGGCGCTTACCTGTGCTATGGCGGCACTTAGTTCGGATTGCACTTCTTCATCACTAAGACGCACTAATAATTGTCCTTTTTTTACTGTGTCTCCTTCTCGCGCAGTGACTTCTTCCACGCGACCGATGCCCTTGGTGCTGACATCGGTTTCGTAGCCTTCAATCCGCCGATTGAATTGAATTATATTTGCAGGTTGGGGGCGAAAAAACCAATACCAGACTCCGATGCCGACAGATGCGATCGCCACTGTCCCCCCCAAATCCACAACCAGCGCCGGGGTTTTTTCGGAGTTGGGATTTTTGACTCGCGTTCTAATAAATCTAAGTTAAATCGAGTCGTAATTTGGCTGACATAGCCCTTTGCCAGTCCAGAACTGTAGGCGTTAATCCCATCAACCACAACCTGAACTTCTGATCTACCAGTTTGTAGCAAATCGCGATCGAAGCTTGGGGGAATGATTAATCCAGCATCTACTTCACCCCGTTCAACTTGTTGGGTGAGAGTTTGTTGACTGTTGGTGTGGCGAGATGCGAGAAACAGACGATTTGCAGTAAACGCATCCACAAAATCTCGACTGATTGTTACTTGATTTTGATCCAAAATACTCAGCCGTAAGTTCGTCACATTAGAATTCATCACATAGCCAAAAATCACCATTGAAATAACTGGTGCGATGGTGAGAAAAATAACCAGTTGGCGATTACGCAAGAGTTCAGTACTTTCTTTGATTAACAGAGCAAATAAGCGACGTTTCATTATCAG
>NZ_NOLK01000251.1:0-6815 GCF_002245985.1 Nostoc sp. 'Peltigera membranacea cyanobiont' 232 | reverse complement strand
CAGTAACACCACCACGCAAAGAACCATCAGTTGCTGTTTAATACCTAAGATTATTCATACTTTTGCTAAGTCTCTGATTAACTCAGCCCTGCTGGGTCTTTTTGCATGGCTTAGTCTAAACTCCAGTTAAGTGAAACGTTACCACAATTAGCAGAACAACTGTCTCAATATCTTCAGCAAAGCGAAGCAGGTAGAACTGCATTCAATGACCTCGAATCGGCGATTACTCAAGAGTTACAATCCCATGTAGAGAAAAGAGCTATCTTATCAATTTTTGATTATATTGAGCAATCCACTGTTGAGTCAGCCTTAACCCAAACAGTATTAGAATTAACGCAACAACTTTCTCAATATAAAGAGGAACTTGTTACAGCTAAAGCTACATTTAATGACCTGGATGCAGTGCTTGCGACTGAGTTAAAATCCCATGTAGAGAAAAGAGCTATTTCATCAATTTCTGATTATATTGAGCAATCGGCTGTTGAATCAGCATTAACCCAAACAGTATTAGAATTAACGCAACAACTTTCTCAATATAAAGAGGAACTTGTTACAGCTAAAGCTACATTTAATGACCTGGATGCAGTTCTTGCGACTGAGTTACAATCATATCTAGAGAAGAAAGCTATTTCATCGATTTCTGATTATATTGAGCAATCGGCTGTTGAATCAGCATTAACCCAAACAGTATTAGAATTAACGCAACAACTTTCTCAATACAAAGAGGAACTCATTACAGCTAAAACTACATTCAATGACCTGGATGCAGTTCTTGCGACTGAGTTACAATCATATCTAGAGAAGAGAGCTATCTTATCAATTTCTGATTATGTTGAACAATCAACTGTCGAGTCAGCCTTAACTGAAGCAGTATTAGAATTAACGCAACAACTTTCTCAATATAAAGAGCAGCTTGTTACAGCTAAAACTACATTTAATGACCTGGATGCAGTGCTTGCAACTGAGTTACAATCCTATATAGAGAAAAAAGCAATTTCATCAATTTCTGATTATGTTGAGCAATCGACTGTTGAATCAGCATTAACTGAAACAGTATTAGAATTAACACAACAACTTTCTCAATCTCAGCAGCAGCTATCAGCCGGAAGAACCATATTTGACGACCTGGAAGCAGCGATTGTTTATTTGGAGCAACTGCATAGATCACAAAAACCAGTGGATGCAGTTGCTCTTAATAAAGCTCAAACTCTAGCCACAGATCAACTAAAACTAACCCCGAATCAAACAGCCGAGTTATATCAGTATTACAGTGCCGACTTGCAAAACTTATTAGTGACTGACCGAGATAAAGAAATTGCTATCAGGGCATTATTAGATAATAAGCCATCTGAGGAGGTTGAAGAAATTATCTTTGCCAGTCCAGCCGGATGGACACAAGATGAAGCCAGAGAATTGGTACTAATCGCTAGCAATCAACTGGCAACTCAAAAGTCAGAACCAGAACAGTCACTTGACCAAAAGCAGCGTATTGAATCAGAATTCTTAGCTCTAGCAGTGCCTATTGCTGTTGAGTTAATGGCATCACCGTGCCAAAACGGGAAAATTGTACGCTAAGGGTGAAAGCCTTGCCCAGTAACTATCTTAGCCCCTCGCTTTTCTACAGCACCCATGAGCGGCTGTTTACCCTCAATTGATTGGTGCAGAGTATTGGTAGTACTCTGCACCATCTTCCAAGACTAATTCGAGTCAAAAGTGATAAATACAGGTATGCCATTTGCTCAAAACAACTGATTTTTATAGCGTTGAGGTTAGCATCAGTTCCTTAGAGTACAATTTTCCCGTTTTGGCACAGTGATGCCTTAATCAACTGGCAATTAAGAGAAAGTGGTGAGAATAGCCTTAGATTCAAACGTGCAACTCTAGAAAAGCAGGGTAGAGAACTGGTATTTACCCATGATGAACGAGGTGAGATTTTTCGGGTGGCAGTCAACCGAAACCAGTCAGGTGAGCTTGAGTCTTCACCGATTTATATTGGGTCAGTAGAAAGAGAAGATATTCAGCTTTGGCAAAAAGCAGAGCGTGTATTGCAACGACTAATAGAATCAGAACAGCAACAAAAAAGAAAACAGAGTAAAGGGATCTCTCTCTAGGTGATGGCGCAACTAGACACCGAGAAAGCTCAAATAGTCGGTGTCTGCCACTGCCACAAATCCTATCTGGAGCCACTCAGATTGTTGCAGGCAGCAGCAGACACGGAGCTTCGCCGCCTAGAAGTTAAGCTGACTTTTCCCGTTATCTTTTTGACAGAGCGATCGCTCACTATGTCCCTATCCTAATGTGCAATTACCTTAACCTCTCACTGATGGTTCCCGACTTAACGGGAAAAGTCAGATTTGTTAATAATTGTTTGGATTGTAGTAATTCTAAACCCCCACTTAAGTAAGTAGGCGAGAATAAATCAAACTAGATTAAGTAATGTAAAAAATATTGAGATTAGTTTGTAGTGAGACTTTAGTCCTCAAATGAGGGCTGAAGCCCTCACTACAAACCTTTAATTATTCACACCGCTTTACTTATTTACCCGAATGTGACACATTTTACGTCATATTACGTAATATTACTTTGTTAGTACCAATACGCTCTTTTAAGGACTTAATGATGATATAGGTATGCATGGTAGCGACCCACACCGTCACAAAGCCATTAATAAAGTATAATATGCTACATCTATCATCTCAGAAGCTATTACTCGGACTAAGCATGACGTGCTTGGCATCCATTGCTCCCTTGGGAATGCTTAACAATGGCATCGCTTTGGGGCAAACAGTCGAGCAGCAAACAGCGTTTCGTACATCCGCTCTGAATGAACACAATGCCAAGCGAGCGATTTATCCTATTCAGCCTCTGACTTTAGCAGGGAATGCTGACCCCCTGAGTACGGGATCTCAAACCTGGGCTGAACATTTGGCTTTAATCGGAAAGCTTGAGCATAGTTCTTCCACAGAACGGAATGGTGCCGGAGAGAATATATTCGTCGCTTACGATACGGATGCCGTTAGTGCAGCTAAGATTGGCAAAGATGCGTCTGATTCATGGTACAGCGAGGTAGGAAACTATGATTACGCAAACCCAAAGTTTAATGCTAGCACCGGGCATTTTACTCAAGTGGTCTGGAAGGACACTACGACACTAGGCTGTGGGTATGCAGTCGGAACTGCAACTATTGATGGAAATACTTACAATGCCTACTATGCGGTCTGCCGATATACTCCTGCTGGTAATGTAGAGGGCAATTTTCCTGCCAACGTTCTTCCGCCAAATCCAGGAATGTTATCTGGTGGTTAACTTCCTGAATGCGGACAGAATAATGACGGGTTTAAGGACGTATTGTGCCGTAGGGCATAACCGTCGCTTTCTAGGCAAGGGGGTGCAGGAGGCGATGGACAAATAAACACGAGTAATTTGCGCCGTAGAGGAACACCTCAAGCCAACGACAATTCAACCCAAAAAGCATTCGCGTTGATATCAAAATGAAACTCTCGAATGATTGTTTTTAGTTGTAACCAAATATCTTTTTTTGTAACCAAATATCTTCTATCGAGTTCTGTTATTTTTTCACGAATGATTGAAAACTACCTATTTGATTTGCTCTCCACAGAGAGTGTCAAATCATTTCAGCCAAGTTTTTGTATTTCACTAAACTGCACACCGCTATAGATCAATACTTTGACAGCTACATTACACGTAATAGTACAAACGTGTAATCCCCTAGAAAGTAGAAAACATGAAGGTTAGCGGCAACGGACAAGGCAAAATACTAACCCAAGACGAACTGAGGCGATTATTCACCGAGGGATTTCTCACTCACCGCGATCGCGCTCTGTTTGGGATTTGCCTTTTCACTGGTTGTCGCGTATCAGAAGCACTAGCACTCCAGACGACTGATATCAAATCTGGTGCTATCACTTTTCGCAAGTCTACCACCAAAGGTAAGCATAAAACCCGGATTGTAGACATTCCACCAACGCTAGCAGCAATCATGGACGAGTACCAACCCAAAAGTTCTGTGATGTTTCCCGGTATGCGCGGTGTAACTGAACGTCTGACCCGATTCATGGCAGACAAGATTTTACGGGATGCCTGCAAGCGGATTGGGGTAGAAGGAGTTAGCACACATTCCTTTAGGCGAACTGCCCTCACGCAGATGTCAAGCGCCGGGATACCTTTGAGAACTATTCAAGAAATATCTGGGCATAGCGATCTGGGTACTTTGCAGCGTTATCTGGAGGTCACGCCAGAGCAGAAGCGAAAGGCGGTTTCTGTGATTGGGTTTTAGATTCTATACTGTCTTCTACACCAGTAGATGAACTTGTTATAAGGTGGTAGCTCTTATGGGCAGAGAAATTACTGGTTGAGCTAACTCCATACCAATTACTATGTAAATTATCAATTAGATTTCATTTTTTTCATTTTCTGAAATTTTATCTCTATTGATGAACTCTTCAAATAAAACAAAAAATTTATCAAAAGCTTTTACATCGTCGGTGGAAAATAAAAGAATTACTTTCTCCCATGATTGCCTGGATTTAATACTAGCTTTATCTTTTATCCATTCTTGAAAAAATTCAAATTCTAATTCTTGGTCTGTTTTAGATAATTGAAGCTCTCGTTTAGCAACATTATATCCATGTAAAAATGCGTAAAGAGCAATAATAGAACGCCTTCCCAGATACACAATAGGTTGTTTTTCTATCTTGCGGATAATATCATATAAATCACTCATGTTTCAAGATTTTTTAATCTAAATATTTACTATCACTCTCATCTTTTTCTATTTTTTCATTTAAAAATTCATCAACTAATTTAAAAAAATTATCTAAAGCATCTTTCTCATCTTCTGAGTAAAAAAGTATTACACTAGACCAAGCACAACTTTTTCCAGCATCATATTTGTTACGAATCCATTGAATTAATTCACTAAATTCTTGCCGATATTTCTTGTATGTTGGTGATTGAGTATTACGCATTGCATGATTATATCCCAAGAAAAAAGCTTCTAAATTAAATATAGAGCGTCTTCCTAGACGATATGGCTCATTTTTAATAGTCTGTAAAATGTCGTATAAATCTTCCATATTTTTCTATTTTCACAGTTGAAAATAGAAATTATATACTTTGAGCAAGTGAAGTAGGCATCACCGTGCCAAAACGGGAAAATTGTACGCGCTTGGCTAAAAGTGCGATTCGTTAGCTAGAAACTAGAGCCTGTAAAGGTTTCAGAGGATTAGCTGCTAGGTAATGATAACAGAACCTTGACAACTGAATGACCATGAGGGTGAGAACCCCTCCCTCCAGGTGCAGGAGTGAAAGCATACAGAACACGGTTAACAACTGCGTCCCCTACGGTAGAGGATAGCCTACCAATCCGTAAAGCGGGGGTAAAAAATGGCTCCACTGACAAGCCTATGTTGGTGTCCATTGAGCAAAGTACCCATAAGTAAATCTCAGGATTAAAGGTGTGTTTGAATCATCGTGATTAGCACCCAGCGAAATAAGGCTGACGATAAAAAAATATCGGTTCACGCTGGAACCAAAAAGGTGAAGGATAAGGAATTGGCAATTTTTTAGTTGACCAATAAGCACTTCCTACAAACCCGGTGAAGAGCATCACTTTAAAGGTACATAGTATGGTCATTCGGAACGAAGTAACCCCTCGTTAGCTCTTAGTAAGTCGATTGCTAAGTAGGTGCTAACCGTATGCAGCGAGTGAGTGAGATTGAGTAAGAAGCTAATGCCTGTGTGTAATGTACAGGATATGCAAACGTACTCACGATGATTTGGAATGTGGAGTTACAAGTAGCAATAAATGACCAATACGAGTTTAAAGACTACGGTGGAGTGGAATCAAACGAATTGGCGAAAGCTGGAACGGGTGGTTTTTAAGTTGCATTCATAGAATCTACAAAGCCTCAAATCGTGGTGATGTAAAAGCAGTTCGCCGACTTCAAAAAATGTTGATGAAGTCCTGGTCTGGAAAAATGTTAGCAGTTAGAAGGGTAACTCAAGATAATCAAGGAAAGAATACGGCGGGTATAGATGGGGTCAAATCCTTAACACCTAACCAAAGACTTAAATTGGTCAAAATTTTGAGATTTAACGAGAAAGTAAAACCCACTAGGAGGTTGTGGATACCAAAGCCAGGGAGCAATGAAAAACGTCCCCTCGGAATACCCACAATTAGGGAAATCAACAAATGGTGACTCACTCTTGTTTAAAACAATCATCACCCCAAGTAAAGCAAAACAGAAGGTACACTATAAACGGATTTCAGAAGTAATAGAAGCTCATAAGTCAGCACCGCAATCGGCACTGATTAGTCACTTAAACCCAATTATACGGGGGTGGGCGAATTACTATTCAACTGTAGTAAGTAAGGAGGCTTACACTGACTTAGATAATCTTATGTACCTGAAGTTAAGAGCTTGGTCAAAGAGACGACATCCCAATAAATCAGGGGTATGGATAACCAGTAAATACTGGCAGGAAATAAGGAACAGAAATTGGGCTTTTGCGACAGAGGGAAAACCCTCAAAAGAGCTTTTAGAGCATAAGAAAACACCAATAGTACGTCACACGAAGGTCAAAGGTGAATCATCGCCCTTCGATGGAAATCTGATTTATTGGGCTACAAGAAAGGGGAATAATCCAGAAATGCCTATTAAGACTTCAATACCTTAGCCAAAATAAGAGCATAAAGAGGTAGGGCGCTTTGTAGTAGAGTTATTGTCTCTCACAACGACAACTCAAAAACTACAAGCCACCCATGCAAGACATCCTATCACTGTTACAATGCC
>NZ_NOLK01000250.1:0-6823 GCF_002245985.1 Nostoc sp. 'Peltigera membranacea cyanobiont' 232 | reverse complement strand
ATTGAACTGTTCCATAATATTTTTCTACTAATTCGTCGTAAGCTTCTGGTAGTTCTACTTTCTCAGCATGGTGGTTAGCGATCGCCCAAAGCAAAGCCACAGGAAACAAGCTAACCATTGAAGCAATCAAAACACCAGCGGAGGCAACTATATAAAAGGCAACTGCTGCTTCAATAATACTGAGCGATCCACTAATCAATAGCGCATCTTTATGAGGGTGGCTATCGTGAATTCCCTCTATTTCATTAAGCATTTCGCTTTGAGTTTGAATATATACATCTTGAGGAGTTTCCTCAAACTGATTAAAATTATCTTCTAGCATAACTTATCCTTAATTCTTGCGTTCTAGAATCGCTTTACGAGTATTTTGTGTGCTGTTTTTCAGCTTAAGACCCGTTAACACTTTAGTTGCATTGCTATGAGCATAAAAACTGGCTAATCCTCCACCTAATAGACCTGCTGATATTGCCCAAGGGCCTCGTCCTGCTTGTTTAGCCAGCAATTGAGGGGCTACAGAAAAAGTCAAAGACCCTGCTAAAATAACAATAAATTGGGTAATTTGTCGTTGATTCCGTGATAAACGGCGAGAGCGCATAGCATCATATTTAGCAATCTGTGAATTCGCTAAATTATATTTGGCATATTCTTTAATTGTTGCGATGATATTTGCTCGGTCGTAGTCTGGCATTCTCACTAAAGTTTTTGGCATAATTTTCAGCCAGCGCTCAAGTCTATCTATACGTTTTGGGTTCATTTTCTCTAACTACAATTACTAAAATCATCTTAGTCACTATTAGGAAAGGTCTATTTCCGCCCGATTTGGAAGAGCCAATCCAGACAAGCCTGACTATCAGAGTAAGTGCAAATTTGAGTATTTTTAACCGAACTAAGCTGGCGGCTTAATTGGTTCTGTAAATCGACATCTGGGCCAATAATCGCTACTGCACCACCTTTGTGGATAATAGCCTCAATCTTTGATTTAATGACAGTAAAATCTTGTTGTTGGTGATTTACAAGTTCAGCAGCTTGGATAACCACTACCGCCGCCACCGGTCGAGGATTACCTTGGCTTTGTTGGTGTTGAATTTCCGTTTCTAGACGAGAGAGTGCATCAATTAACGATGTTCCTGCAACTCGACCAATTCCCGATGGTTGCGTGGTAATCTGTTTGCACTGGTTTTGTATCGACAAGCGATCGCGCTCTTGAAACTCCTGATTGCTCAATATTATCGCCCGATCTGCAAACTTCCCTAAAATTCGGACATCACCCTCCACCAAATGCTCAACATACTGGCGACAAAGCCCCTCTAAAGAACTTTGGTAAGGTTGGTTTGACAGAGATACATCCACCAATAACGCACTATTCACCCGATGGGTTACGTTGTCCATAACCAGAGGAATTCCAATCAGCAACGCACCACCAACAGCGCAAAGCCAAGTTAACGGAGATTTCCACAAAGGTGCTTCTTGCTGCACCTGCTCAAAAGAGACAGTAGAACCTTCTTTTGATTGTTTACGCAAAGAGTATTTCAAAATCGCTATCTCCTAAATTTTGAGAATTCTGAATTATTCTTCAACTTTGACATCCTCTAGGAAACAGGAATTTCCATCACCAATCAGAAAATTTCTCTGCAAAAAGTAATTTGCACAACTCGATTTGTCCTTATTCAAAAGCTTCTAATTGCTTAACAATTCGTCTTAATTCTTCTACAAGCCTGGAATCTGTCAATGTTTGCGCCACTGTTATAACAGAGCGATAAAACCAAAG
The DNA here is from genome assembly GCF_002245985.1 of Nostoc sp. 'Peltigera membranacea cyanobiont' 232. NCBI lineage: Bacteria > Bacillati > Cyanobacteriota > Cyanophyceae > Nostocales > Nostocaceae > Nostoc > Nostoc sp. 'Peltigera membranacea cyanobiont' 232. The sequence continues at coordinate 5,055 of NZ_NOLK01000250.1, read as the reverse complement.
AGTTCTCTGGCGTTGTTCTTTATTCCAAGCTTTATCTCCATAGAGATCCCATTCAGTCAAATTTGAGCGTGCATTGTGTACTTTGTCAGCGAGTGCTACCCTCAGAACTTCTGCTGAACCCTGAGAAATGTTCTCAAGATATTTTTGTTTACGTTCTTTCCAAGGTGGTTGAGGAACAACATCGGATTCGGTGCAAGCTTCAACAATATCTGCTACTTTGTCGCCAAATTTTTGACGAATAATCTCACCAGTTCTTCTCCCTCCCCGATCTTCTATGGCATCATGTAGCAAGGCTGCGATCGCTTCATCTTCACTTCCCCCATCTTCTAGAACCAATGCAGTCACACTGAGCAAATGACTAATGTAAGGAACACCGCGAATTCTTCTCACTTGTTCAGCATGAAGTTGAGTTGCATACACTAATGCTTCTTCAAAACGAGTAGTTAGCTTTGGTTTGTTAATAGAATTCAAATTCATCTCTCTAGCCTCTTACCTGTAGACACTTTCTATTTCTCTTGATACTGTTTCATCGTGGATTGAATCTCTTGAAAGATTTTATCTTTCAACTCAGAAGGTAAAATAACCTTGACATTTTTACCCCAAATTAAAATTCGCAAAAAAACATCAATATCTTCTTCGTAAAACTTGGCTATACAAAAGACATATTTCTCATTAATCTGTCCCCGCAAAGACTGTAAGATTAGGGTAATCTCTTTGTTATTAAAAAATCTCTCTAAATCGTTATTAAGTTCCTGAAAATTTTGGAAATTAATTTCTTTGAAGATTTTCTGCCGCGAAGTATCCTGGATATAATTTTTATAATGATTGCGTTCAAATCTGACAAACATCATTTTTTGAGTTTTCCAAAAGGCATAACCCAAAGTATCAGCATCTAAAGAATCTTCTACGTCTTCAGGAGTGGGTAGTTGATTTTCATCTTTGAGTTCGCGTAACTTGACTGGAATCTGTTCATTATCCCAATCTAATATTTCTACATCCAGAATTCGATCTAACCGATAACCTTCCCAGTAGTATTTTTCATCCTCAAATTCTGTAGGACGAATGGCATAAAGATAAGGGCCACGTTTGATGTAGTAAAAAATTACCGGAAAAATGATAGTTGTGATTACTGGAGAGGTTTGAAATTTCTTGTAGGTTATCTTTAAAGGCTTGACAGAATCGGATTTAGACCAATTCAATTCTAATGTGTTAATCAAAGCATTATATTTTTGCTTTTTAATGTTTGCTGACATAATAAATTCAGCCGCAAAAAGTAGTCTTTTCTGAGTATTATTAGCAAATCTAGTAATAAAATCTGCCAGTTCTTCATTATTTATATACTCAGAATTGACTTCGCTATTAAATTGTTGATGATTATTTTTTTCTAATGATTCAGGAATTAGCTGCAACCAAGAATCGACCTTAAAATAATTACCTGTTAGTTTTTGCTCCGAATCATAAATTGCTTTGAGCCAGTGAGTTTTTTCAGCATTCGCCAGACTAATTTGGAAGTCTAACCGATAAAGACGAGTCTGATTTGTGAAATTGTCGCCTTGACTATCGAAGGGACGAAGCTGTAATAAGTGCTGAATTTCCGTATCGGAAATTTTGTAGAAATATTTAAAATCATCGATCCATTTATGTCGTTCTGCTTGGAGATAAAACATCTGATACCAAATATCTTCAATAGTAAGTTGTTGCAGTAAATAGATATTTTCTTTTGCTTTCTCTCGTTCTTCTGCTTTTTGTTGCTTTTTATTGGAATTACTGTTTACCTTAGACTTATTAAGCTGCTTTGGTATCTGATTTAATAAGCAAACTGGGAATATAGCGAATTTTATTTTTTGATATCTGCTGGCGTTTGCAGAAAAAGAAACCGATAACTTCTTCATTCATCGTCCGAGACTTCAGTATTGATTGGCGAAACTGCTGCCACATTTGCGGGGGTATATGTAGAGAAATTTCTGGTGCTTGTTTCTGAGTCTTCATGCTATTTTTACCCTCAATTAGTGATTGATAGTGATTGATGATTGCTAAATAAGTGAGTAAAATTAAATATCAAACCTCACTCTGCGCCGAACTTCTCTCTCCTGACTAAGGAGTCAGGGGAGAGGGATTGAGTTTGAAGTTTTTATCTGATATTTAATTACACTCGACTACTTAGTTATTAGTTGAGAAAGAATAACCAATGACAAATAACAAATTATTCATCGCTGTTAATTGCGTGACGTGCAGTGATAAATAATGTAGCCAGATTATGTCCTTTATCGACCTGATTAGTAGGTTTCCAAGAATTAAGCCACACCTCTCGATTAAATCCTCCACCCAATCCAACACAATACCAGTACCATCCTTCATCGCTTAAAAATGGCGCTCCATAGTAGCTTTGTCTGGTAAAGTGATGATCTCCTTCTCCTGTGGTATTCCAAGGGTAGTTAAGATAGCAACCAATCGGAGGAAGTCTGGGATAATCTAGTGGTAATAAAAACAAAACATCACTATTAGAAACAGTGAATTTTTTTGACGATAATGGCATCCCCTTAAATAAAATAGCTGTGTATTTAATATTGCCAATAGTCTTGCTACCAACAATAATATTCTTGGCAACTTTTTCTAAAATGTTGAGTTCTTCTAGCAATCTTGGAGTTGGTTGAAACCCAGATTTATCTTGATTAATTGCCACTGTCATATTTCACCACCATTAATACTAATTTGAAACACGAGCAAAAATCTAAAATTTCAAATCCCAAATTCTAGAGCCTTTAACAATTTTGGGAACAGTCCATACTTTTGAACCTTCTTTGAGTGCTTCTGTATTTTTCAGAGGTCGAGTTCCACCAAACCCTTCTTCCATCACATCATCATTACCAATTTCTGGTAATCTCTTTCTTAAATCTTCTACTGTGACACCTTCTGGTAAATCAATCAGTTTTCCATTGATAATTGCTCTCATGACATCTCTTCGGTTTATTTACAATTAGTGGATGAATTTATCAGTCAATTTGAGTGATGGTGTAGTTGGATAGACTCTGTATATTTCTTAGGTTTAGTATCGTGGTGTGCAGGTTGATTATTCATCCCAAACCAGAACCATAAGCCGACTAATCCAATAGCAACGCCAATCTTGAAATATAAGAAATTTTTGGCTTGATTCGATACATTCTGCTCCAACAGATTCAATCTTTTATCTAACTTTTGCAGGTAGACTTTTACAGCGTTTACTTCCTGTAAATATTTCGCATCTTTTTGTTGATTAATAGCTGTGAACTGCGATTCTAAATTTTGGTAACGTTTAATGATGCCTTCTGTTTGCTGCTGGATTGCATCTATTTGACCTTGTTCTTTCGTGATTAACTTTCCATTAACTGTTTGCATGATTTTCCCATTGGCTGAATTTGGATAAATAACTAATAACTACTTAATCAAAAACATTTGAATTACCAATTCGATGAAGATTTTGATTCCCATTTTGAGCGTTAAATTTATCAAATACTTCAATCAAATCAACAACACTATTTGCGGAGTTTTTTAACTCACTACCTAAAGATTGTTCTACAGAGGCAACTTCAACTCGGATTCCGCGTCTTCTGAGTTTTTCTGCTAAATAAGCAAAATCAGAATCTCCCGTTACTAAAACAACAATGTCTGGTTTAACTTCTAAAGCTAATTGGATTGCATCCATAGCCATGACAACATCTATATTGGTTTCGTAATCATCTCCTTTAGCTTTACCTTCTTTTGAAACGACTAAAAAACCGTTACTTCTTGCCCAATAAACAAATTTTTCTTTAGTTTTTCGCTGTTCTTCAAATCGTTCTCTAGCTGGAGGTAAACCGATATAAATCACCATCTCAATTAATTCTCTTCCTTCTTTTGGGTCGGCTAGATAGTCACGGATTTTTGGCCAGTCTATTTTTCTGTTAAAACTTTGTGCTGCTAAGAAGGTATTATCACCATCTGCAAGAATCATGACGCGGCGAGTTTTTACCATATATTTCCCTGATTGCTTTTGTGCTTGTATGTCGATTATTAAAACCTATGCTTGGAAAAGGTGCTTTCCTCGTCAGATTTGGAATTTTGAATTCAATCAATATTGTTTGGTTAAGGTAAGAGACGCGATAAATCAAGGTAAGAGACGCGATAAATCAAGGTAAGAGACGCGATAAATCGCCGTCTCTACATACTGGTGACGTAATTGGAACAACCGATTTCCACATATTTGATATCTTGATTTTGTGCAAATTTAACACCAGAAAATAAATATATGAAGCTGGGTCAAGCAATTTCTCTGACTGCGGGTTTATCTGCTGCGTGCATTATTACTGGCTCGATTTTCAAGCAACCTATCCTTAGAAACCTGGGTGAACTGACTGGGTTTGGCGCTATTTCTTTAGGAGTCATAGTCAAACTAAATTCAGTCAATGCAGATAAAGAAAAACAGTTGACTGCTTTTAAGCAAGAGAATATTTCTCTGCAAACTAAATTTGAAAAGACGCAAAACGAGCTAAATAAACTCGGAAAGAAATTTCAGACTCAGGATACTCGTCAACGTCTTCATCTTGCTAACATTCAAAAGTTACAGCATCAACAAAAGGTTATTTTAGCAACAGTTACTACTTTGGAGCAAAAATTAGATTTTTATGAAAAAGCTGCTTCTCAAAAACCAGAAAATTTCAAGGTCAACTTGAACAAAAATTCTGTTTTACCTCTGACACAATCTCAAGAGTCTATGACTCGTGTATATATAGATGGTAATAATTTAAGTTTTGCTGTTGATGGATTGCAAATTGAACTGGATTATGATGCTTTACGAATAGAACTTTCTCAAGATGCTAACCGGACTAATTTTAAATATTATACTGGTATTCATTCGCCTATGAATGATGGACAAAGGCGGTTTATTGATTATTTAAAATATCAGCGTTATAAAGTTATCGGGCTTCCTATCTTAGCGCGACCTGATAGTAAAAGTTTTAAAACTGTCGGTGACGATGTGAAAATCGCTGTTGATATTATTGGCGAAGTTAAAAAAGGAGATGATGTGATTCTTGTCAG